>NZ_LMHO01000024.1:0-40834 GCF_001428185.1 Mesorhizobium sp. Root695
ACGGGCGACTTCGCCAAGCCAAGGTCCGGGCGGCCACCCGGACCTTGGCTCAATCGCTCTAATCCCACGAAATCTCTCTCGTGTAGATACAAGGTGGCTCGGGCGAAGCCCGAGACGGAGAGGGGGACGCCCGATGTCCCAAGCCGACGCTCGCCAGAAAAGATCACCCGTGCCCGCGCGCTTCGCCATGGCGACAACCAAGCGGAAGCAACCCTTTGGAACGAATTGAAGGCCAAACGGCTAGGCGGCTACAAATTCATCCGACAGATGCCGATCGGACCGTATTTCGCGGACTTCGCCTGCAGAAGTAAAGAACTTGTCGTCGAGCTAGATGGAAGTCAGCATGCTGACAACTCCTACGACAGGCGACGCGACGAATTCATGCGAGGCGAAGGGTTATCGGTGGTGCGGGTCTGGAACGCCGACGTACTCAAGAGCCGTCGGAGCGTTTGCGAGACCATTCTTGCTGCGCTGGAAGGGCGGCTCCACCGGGATGTCATCGCCTCAGACCTCAGGTTCGTTTTCGTGACCAAGAAGATCGAAGGCGACGCCCTATGATAGCCCCCTCTCCGTCTCAGGCTTCGCCCGAGCCACCTCTCTCCCGCTTCGCGGGGGCGAGGAACAGGGGGCGACCATGACCACTTTCACGCCAACCACGTCAGACGAAGTCCTGTCCACCGTGGCCTGGGCCGTGGCGGAAGGTTCGCCGTTCGAAATCCTTGGCCACGGTTCCAAGCGTGGCATCGGCCGTCCGCTGCAAACCGAACACACGCTCGACCTGTCGAGGCTCACCGGCGTCACGCTTTATGAACCGGCTGAACTGGTGCTGTCGGCCAAGGCCGGCACGCCGCTGGCCGACATCGAGAAGCTGCTGGCGGAAAACGGCCAGCAACTTGCCTTCGAGCCGATGGACTACGGCCCGCTGCTCGGCGGCGAAGCTGGCAGAGGCACGATCGGCGGTGTGCTCGGCGCCAACCTTTCCGGCCCGCGCCGGTTGAAGGCGGGTGCGGCGCGCGATCATATTCTGGGCATCAATGTGGTGTCCGGCCGCGGCGAGGCCTTCAAGTCAGGTGGCCGCGTGGTCAAGAACGTCACCGGCTATGACATGTCCAAGCTGATGGCCAACAGCTGGGGCACGCTGGCCGTGTCCACCGACGTCACCTTCAAGGTGCTGCCCGCCGCCGAAACCGAAGTCACGCTCGCCATTCGTGGCCTGCTCGACGATGCGGCGGCTGCCGCCATGGCCATGGCGCTCGGTTCGAGTGCTGAAGTGTCGAGTGCCGCCCATCTGCCGGAGCGGATCGCCGCGCGCGTCGCCGCCGGCAGTCTCGGCAGCGAGGCCGCAACGCTGCTGCGTGTCGAGGGCTTTGGCCCCTCCGTCGCCTACCGCATCGCCGCGCTGAAAACGCTGCTCGGCAATGCCGGGCCGCTCGAGGAGATTGCCAGTGAGGCTTCCCGGCTGATCTGGCGCGATGTGCGCGATTGCAGGCCCTTCGCCGACAACAGCGAGAAACCGGTCTGGCGCGTGTCGATGACGCCGGGACAGGGCCACCAGATGGTCCTGACGCTGCGCATGCAGGCGGCGGTCAGCGCCTTCTATGACTGGCAGGGCGGGCTGGTGTGGTTGCGCATGGAAGAGGGCGACCCGGAAGCCGCTCTGCTGCGCGGGCTGTTGAGGAAACATGGCGGCGGCCACGCGACGCTGGTGCGCGCGGCACCTTCCCATCGCGCCGCCTTGCCGGTGTTCGAGCCGCAGCCGCCCGCACTTGCCGCATTGGCGGCGCGCCTGAAGCAGGAATTCGACCCGAAGAACGTCCTCAATCCCGGCCGAATGGCCTAGGATCCAACGCGATGCAGACCAATTTTTCGCTTGCCCAGCTCGCCGATCCGCATGTCGCGGAATCGGAGAAGATCCTTCGCAAATGCGTGCATTGCGGCTTCTGCACCGCGACGTGTCCGACCTATGTGACGCTCGGCAACGAGCTCGATTCACCGCGCGGGCGCATCTACCTGATCAAGGACATGCTGGAGAACGGCCGTCCCGCCGACAAGGAGATCGTCACCCACATCGACCGCTGCCTGTCGTGCCTTGCCTGCATGACGACATGCCCGTCGGGCGTCAACTACATGCATCTGGTCGACCATGCCCGCGCCCATATCCAGGAGACCTACAAGCGGCCGCTGCTCGACCGCCTGACCCGCGCCATGCTGGCCTTGGTGCTGCCCTATCCCGCACGCTTTCGCGCAGCGCTCAAGCTGGCGAAGCTGGGCAAGCCGTTCATTGGCCTGTTCGACAAGGTTCCGGCGCTGAAACCGCTCAGCGCAATGCTCAGGCTCGCGCCGGCCGCGATCCCGACGGCCTCGCCGATGGCTTCACCTGGCATCCATGCCGGGCAGGGGACGAAAAAAGGCCGTGTCGCTATCCTCACCGGCTGCGCGCAGTCGGTGCTCGATCCCGCCATCAACGACACGACGATTTCGCTGCTGACGCGACTCGGCGTCGAGGTCGTGGTGCCGCCGGGCGAAGGCTGCTGCGGCGCGCTGGTCCATCACATGGGACGCGATGAAGCCGCCCTTGCCTCGGCCAGACAAAATGTCGACGCCTGGACACACGCCATCGAGCAGGGCGGGCTCGACGCCATCGTCATCACCGCGTCCGGCTGCGGTACCACCATCAAGGACTACGGTTTCATGCTGCGGCTCGACCCGGCCTATGCCGACAAGGCCGCGCGCGCCTCGGCACTAGCCAAGGACATCACCGAATATCTCTCGGGTCTCGACCTGCCCGAACCGGTGCGCAAGCCCGGCGTGGTGGTCGCCTATCACTCGGCTTGCTCGATGCAGCACGGCCAGAAGATCATTCGCCAGCCGAAGGAGTTGCTGGCCAAGGCCGGCTTCATCGTGCGCGAGCCGCGCGAAGGGCATCTGTGCTGCGGTTCGGCCGGCACCTACAACATCCTGCAGTCCGAGATTTCGGCAAAGCTGCGCGACCGCAAGGTGAAAAACATCGAGGCGACGGGCGCGTCGATCGTTGCCACCGGCAACATCGGCTGCATCACGCAGATCGCCTCGGCGGCGAAGCTGCCGGTGGCGCACACGATCAAGCTGCTCGACTGGGCCTATGGCGGGCCGAAGCCGGAAGGTATTCTGGAAGGGGACTTGATCGCCGCGGAATAGGGCGCCCGTCCGGCGCTACTCCGCCGCGAGCCGGTCGATTGTGCCGTAGGTCGCCTCGTAAAGCGCGCGCTGCCGGCTGAGCGCCACCATCGTGTTGCGCAGCAAGATGGCTACTGTGATCGGGCCGACGCCACCCGGCACCGGGGTGATCCAGGAGGCGACCTCGCGCACGCTTTCGGTGTCGACGTCGCCGACGATCCGGCTGGAGCCGTCAGGCCCGATCTCGGAATTGATGCCGATGTCGATGACGGCAGCACCCGGCTTGACCATGTCGGCCTTGATCAGCCGTGGCTTGCCGACGGCGACGAACAGCGCGTCGGCCCGCCTTGCATGAGCGGCGACCGATCGCGTCATGTGGTGGCAGACCGTCACTGTTGCGCCTTCGCTCATCAACAGGAAGGCGATCGGCTTGCCGACGATTTCGGAATGCCCGACGATGACGACTTCCAGCCCCTTGAGGTCGAGGCCGGTCTCCTTCAGCAACTCGACCGACGCGGCCGCCGTGCAGGGGGCGAGGTCGAGCTGGTTGTAGACGATGTTGCCGATCGAAGCCGGATGCATGCCTTCGACATCCTTGAGCGGATGCACCGCCGCCTGCAGCATTCTGACCGGGATATGAGCGGGAACCGGCCGCTGGATGATGATGCCGGTGACGCGCGGATCGGCGTTCAGGCCGTGGATCGCCGCTTCCAGTTCGCCTGAGGTGACGGTGGCGGGAAAGCGCCGTTCCTCGAAATCAATGCCGGCCAGCTGCGCCTTGGAGCGCTGGTTGCGCACATAGACATCCACCGCATTGGTGTCGCCGACGGTGATCGAGAGCAGCTTGGGCGGAAAACCCTCGGCTTTGGCAATCGCGGCATCTTCGCGCACAGCGGCGATGATGCGCTGGGCAACCGGGCCGCCCTTGAGATAGCGGCTGTCTTCGGACAGGGACATGGTGGACTCTTTAATGGAACGTTGCCGCCGACATAGCAAAAGAACATCGGCAAGGGCAGCATGAAAGCGAACCGTCATGCCTCTTGCGCGACGTGTCTCTCTGGCATTGTGTCGCTAACCGTCAGGCTCCGATCAAAACGGAAAGGGCAGCGCGGTTTCCCGTGCTGCCCTTCCTGACTGGCCGCATCCCCATACGGCCCGTCCCCCGTTATCTCAGACTGGCCTCGAAAAGCGGACTGCTTTGCCGGCCAAGTGATTCGCAAGAACTATTATATCACCTCGACCGTGGTTCCGACATTGACCCGCTCATAGAGGTCGACAACGTCCTCATTGCGCATGCGGATGCAACCCGATGACACCGCGCCGCCGATCGTCCACGGTTGGTTGGTGCCGTGGATGCGGTACTCGGTCGTGCCGAGATAGAGCGCACGGGCACCGAGCGGGTTCTCCATGCCGCCGGCCAGATAGGTCGGCAAATAGCGGCCCTTGGCGGCTTCGCGTTTGATCATTTCCGCCGGTGGACGCCAGTCCGGCCACTCGCGCTTGTTGGTGATCTTGTGCGTGCCCGACCATTCGAAGCCAGGTTTGCCAGTGCCGACGCCATAGCGTCGCGCCTTGCCGTTCTTCTCGACCAGATAGAGGAAATTCTGCGTGGTATCGATGACGATCGTGCCCGGCTTCTGCGCGCCGTCATAGGCGACTTCCTGCGGCAGGTAGATCGGATTGATCTGCGGACGCATGACCATGCGCTTGGCCGGTGGCTGCACCGCAGCCGTCTGCACCCGGTCGGGCCGCGCCGGACGCAGGCGCTGCTGCTGCACCACTTGGCGGTTCTGCCGCACGATGCCGGGCGCATGGCCAAGTTGCAGCACCCAGGGGGCGGAAAGGTCGGGACTCACCATCACCGGTGGCCTGTCGGCATAGCGGTCGCCGGCGGTGGAGGGCGTGACGCCGGCGGCAAACACAGCCACCGCGCCGAGCACGGGAAACAGAACGGTCTTCATCGGAACGCACCTTGATCGTCGAACACAAAACGGGTGGAAACGTCCTCCCGGTTCGGCGATCATTGGCGTGGAAGCAGCAACCGAAACATGAATCGGAATGCGTAAAATGCGCAAGTGTCAGTAAACCTTTTGGTGTGGTTACCGCCGGGTTCAGGAATCTGGTAAAGCCGCAGTAAATGCAGCGCAAAAGCGCGTTAACGAACGGATTTTGGCTTATGGACAAGGAAAACACCGGCCTGCTCGCCGGTCCAGACGGTGTCGCGCGCTGCTTCTGGCACGGCAATCTGCCCGACTATCTGCACTACCACGATCATGAATGGGGCCGGCCTGTGGCGGACGACCGCAGGCTGTTTGAAAAGATCTGTCTCGAAGGTTTTCAGTCGGGCCTGTCGTGGCTGACCATCCTGCGCAAGCGGGAGAATTTTCGCGAGGCCTTCGCCAATTTCGAATTCGACAAGGTCGCCGCCTTCACCGACAAGGATGTCGAGCGCCTGCTCGGCAATGCCGGCATCATCCGTCATCGCGGCAAGATCGTCTCGACCATCAACAACGCCAAGCGCGCCCGCGAGATGGCCGATGAATTCGGCTCGCTGGCCGCCTGGTTCTGGAAGTTCGAACCCGGCAAGGACGAGCGGCCCGAAATCGTCGATCTCGCCCATCTGCGCGCCAACCCGACCACAGCGGTCTCGGTGCGGATTTCGAAGGAGTTGAAGAAGCGCGGCTGGAGCTTCGTGGGGCCGACTACGGTCTACGCCTTCATGCAGGCGATGGGTCTGGTCAACGACCACCTCGATGGCTGCGTCTGCCGCAAAGAGGTCGAGAAGGAGCGGAAAGCCTTCAAAAGGCCGAAGTAGCCTCCCTGCTTCCGGCGAAGCGGGTAATTTCAGGTGCCGTTGGCGCTGGCCAGCATCAGCCCGGCGACGATCGCCACCACCGTGGCCACGGTCGGATAGATCACCAGCAGACCGGTCATCAACGCGTCGCGCATGGATGGACCCTTGCCGGTGTCGGCGGGTACTTCGAACGGGCCGGCAGCCTGGCTGACCATTTTCGGAGCGTGGATGTCGGCCGGGCGCAGGCGCGCTGGCAATTCGCCTGCATCGCTGTCGATGGCATGGAATCTTGCTGTGCTGGGCATGGCCGCGAACCCCTCATTTCGGCGCGGTTATCTCTTGCGATTGTGTCGGCACGATGCCGCGCTCATGGCGGGATTGTTTCGTTTCGGTGCGGTTTGTTTCAGAGGCGACCGAAACGAAGGCGAGCGCCCGCGCCCATCTTGCCGAGAGAGTGGAGATGGGTGCACCTCGGCGGCCTTGCCGCACAAAGCCGCTTCGGCTAGGACACGCGCACTCGAAACAAGTCCGCATTTATCCAACAAAAAAGACTCCAGCTCATGGCCGACAAATCGGAAAAGACGAAAGCGCGACTGCCGCGCGGTTTTGCCGACCGCAGCGCCGAAGACATCCGCGCCGTCGAGAAGATGATGGCGACGATCCGCTCGGTCTATGAGCTCTACGGCTTCGAACCGGCCGACCAGCCGCTGATCGAATACACGGAGGCGCTTGGAAAATTCCTGCCCGACCAGGACCGGCCGAACGAAGGCGTGTTCTCTTTCCAGGATGATGATGACCAGTGGCTGTCGCTTCGCTACGACCTGACCGCGCCGACGGCGCGTTTTGTCGCCGAGAATTACGAGCGGCTGCCAAAACCCTATCGCAGCTATCGCTCCGGCTGGGTCTTCCGCAACGAGAAGCCAGGTCCCGGCCGCTTCCGCCAGTTCATGCAGTTCGACGCCGATACGATCGGCACGCCGGGCGTGGCCGCGGACGCCGAGATGGCGATGATGATGGCCGACGTCATGGAAGCGCTTGGCATCAAGCGCGGCGACTATGTCATCCGCGTCAACAACCGCAAGGTGCTGGACGGCGTGCTGGAGGCGATCGGCCTTGGTGAGGACGAAAGCGCGGCACGAAAGCTGATAGTGCTGCGGGCAATGGACAAGTTAGACAAGTTTGGGCCACTCGGTGTTCAGCAATTGCTTGGCGTTGGTCGTCTTGACGAAAGTGGGGACATCACAAAAGGAGCTGGTCTTGCAACCTCCGCAAATAACGCGGTGATTAGCTCGATAACTTTGATCAAGCCTTGGTTCTTTGAGCGTAGAAATAGACTTGAGAGGGTTCATAAATTCTTTAGCAGGGGATGGAGGAAGCCTTTTTCGATTGACGTATATAAAAGGTATATCCTTGAGATATTGGGTCTCGAATCTCTTCCGCGTATCGCCGAGGAAGGATTGCAAGAACTTGAGGATATTCGCAGGTTAGTACGAGCGGCAGGCTACGGCTCTGACCGAATCCGCATCGACCCCTCCGTCGTGCGTGGTCTCGAATATTACACCGGCCCTGTGTTGGAGGCCGAGCTGCTGGCCGAAATCCCCAACGAGGACGGCCAGATCGTGCGCTTCGGCTCGGTCGGTGGCGGCGGGCGCTATGATGGCCTCGTCTCGCGCTTTCGTGGCGAACCGGTTCCGGCGACAGGTTTTTCCATCGGCGTTAGCAGACTGATGACGGCGCTGAAGAACCTCGGCAAGCTCGACGCCTCGGATGTGATCGCGCCGGTCGTCGTGCTGGTGATGGACAGGGACATCGACAGCCTCGGCCGCTACCAGAAGATGGTGAGCGAGCTGCGCGCCGCCGGCATCCGCTCGGAAATGTATCTCGGCGGCGCCGGCATGAAGGCGCAGCTCAAATATGCCGACCGGCGCGGCTGCCCAGTCGCAATCATTCAGGGCGGTGACGAGCGCGCCAAGGGCGAGCTGCAGATCAAGGACCTGATCGAAGGCGCGCGCATGTCAGCAGAGATCACGGACAACGCCGAATGGCGCGCCGCGCGCCCGGCACAGGTGACGGTGGCGGAGGGCGAACTGGTCGTGGAAGTGAAGAAGATCCTGGCGGCGCAGGCTGAGGAGAGGGCGCGTGGCAAGTAGAGGCCGGGTTCTGTCGCGCCCCCCTCTGTCCTGCCGGACATCTCCCCCACGAGGGGGGAGATTGGCCGTTTCATCCGCCTCGCTTTTCTTGCAACGTAGGCGATTGGCGAAATCCGTCGCGACATCCAATCTCCCCCCTCGTGGGGGAGATGTCCGGCAGGACAGAGGGGGGCGCCGTAGAGCGCCGACCTTAAGTCGACCCGCTGATCTCAAACCAGTGGGTCGTTCGATACGGAGGCCAAATTGACCTCCCGCTACCCCGCCATATCAGCCGACATCATAAACCTCTTCGCTACCCGCAACACGCATGCGGTCGAGGTTGCCGTGTTGCAGCCGGCCGACCCGTTCCTCGACATGGCCGGCGAGGATTTGCGCCGCCGGATTTTCCTTACCGAAAGCGAGACCGGGCAGACGCTGTGTCTGCGGCCGGAATTCACCATTCCGGTCTGCCTTGATCACATAAGTTCGCAGGCCGGCACGCCGCGCCGCTATTCCTATCTCGGCGAGGTGTTTCGCCAGCGCCGCGAAGGCGGCAACGAATTCTTCCAGGCCGGCATCGAGGATCTCGGCGACCGCGACACCGCCGAGGCCGATGCCCGCTCGCTGGCCGACGCCCACGCGCTGCTGTCGCTGGTGCTGCCTGGCCAGGCGCTAGCGGTCACGCTTGGCGACCAGACGATTTTCGAGGCTGTGCTGGCCGCCCTTGGCCTGCCGCGCGGCTGGCGCATGCGCCTTGCCCGCGCTTTCGGCTCGGTGCCGATGCTTGAGGCGGCACTCGCCGATCTCGCTAATCCGCCGCGCAACAGCCAGCTCTCCGGACCAGTCGCTGCCCTTGTCCTCGACGGTGACCTAGACGGTCTTTCCGCGCACATCACCAGTGGCATGGAAGAGGCGGGCCTTTCGGCCTCCGCCGGACGCGCGCCGTCCGACATCGCCCGACGGCTGATCGAGAAAGCCGAATTGCGCAGTGTGCGGCTGTCGAACGAGGCCTTCGCGGCGTTGAAGGGTTTTCTGGCGATCGACGTGCCACTCGATGGCGCGGCCCAGGCGCTGGATTCCTTCGCCAGCGATGCCGGGCTTTCGCTTGATACCGCGCTGGAGAAATTCGCTGCCCGCGCCAGGGCGATCGAGACGCATGGCCTGCCGGCTGGAAAAATCCGTTACGACGCCGCTTTCGGCCGTCCGCTCGATTACTACACCGGCCTGGTTTTCGAAATCGCGGCTGACAATGGCGACCGACCGTTGGCCGGTGGCGGCCGCTATGACCGGCTGCTGACCTTGCTCGGCGCGAAGACGCCGATCCCCGGCGTCGGCTTTTCCGTCTGGCTCGACCGCATCGAGGCGTTGCGGGAGACGAGGCCATGATCACGCTGGCAGTTCCGTCGAAAGGCCGGCTCAAGGAACAGGCGCTGGACGTGCTGGCCAAGGCAGGGCTCGCCGTCAGCCTGCCCGGCGACGAGCGCAAGTACCACGCCCGCGTCGAGGGCCTGGACAATGTCGAAGTGGCGTTCCTGTCGGCTTCCGAGATTGCCGGCGAGATCGGCCAGGGTGCGGTCGATCTCGGTATCACCGGCGAGGATCTGGTGCGCGAAAACCTCGCCGACTGGGAGACCCGCGCCGAAATCGTCGCCCGTCTCGGCTTCGGCAATGCCGATGTCGTGGTGGCCGTGCCCGACATGTGGCTCGATGTCGACACCATGGCCGACCTCGACGACGTCGCCGCCGATTTCCGCCAGCGCCATGGCAGGCGACTGCGCATTGCCACCAAATACTGGCGGCTGACCCAGCAATTCTTCTCCCAGAAGCACGGCATCCAGGTCTACCGTATCGTCGAGAGCTTGGGCGCCACCGAAGGGGCGCCGGCGGCGGGACTGGCCGATGTCATCGTCGACATCACCACATCAGGCTCAACGCTGCGCGCCAATCATCTCAAGGTGCTGGGCGATGGCCTCGTCCTGCGCTCGCAGGCCTGTCTCGTGGCGTCAAGGAAGACGCGGTCGGCAACGGATGAGGCTCTGTTGCGCGACATTGCTGCGAAGATGAGCGCCCTCCCTCCCCCTTGAGGGGAGGGTGGACAGCCGCCGAAGGCGGATGGACGGGAGGGTCGTTGCGGCCGTGCTCGACGTGAGACGACCCCACCCGCCTCGCTTCGCTCGGCACCCTCCCCTCAAGGGGGAGGGGATCGTCCAGTACCATCGACGGGATTTCCTCCACCCCGGGAGGCTGATAGGCTCGGCCAGTCCCGGGAGGAGAGAGCGATGCCAGTCAATCTCGACGAGCTGAAGAACGCCACCAATTTGCGCGGCCGCGGAGCGCGCAATGGCGGCACCTTCGTCGCACCCGTCGACGGCAAGGCGCATGTCTCAGGCGAGCTCACGATGCCGTTGCTCGACAAGACAATTCCCGCACTGTTTTCCGACACAGCCAGCAAATACGCCACGCAAGACGCCGCCGTCTTCGTCGACCAGGACAAGCGCTTCACCTGGAGCGAACTGTCGGACACGGTGGACGCGCTGGCCGCCGGCTTCCTGGCGTTGGGCCTCGCAAAAGGCGATCGCGTCGGCATCTGGTCGCCCAACCGCTGGGAATGGCTGGTGACGCAATTCGCCACCGCCCGCATCGGCCTGATCCTGGTCAACATCAACCCGGCTTATCGGCTGACCGAACTCGAATACGCCTTGAACAAGGTCGGCTGCAAGGCGTTGGTCACGGCGGCCAAATTCAAGACCTCAGATTATCTCGGCATGATCGAGACGCTGGCGCCGGAGATCGCCAAGGCCACGCCCGGTAAGCTCAAGGCGCAAGTACTGCCGGCGCTGAAGATCGTCATCCGCATGGGTGATGAGAACTCGCCCGGCATGTTCAATTTCGGTGATGTGCTGGCCATGGCCGGGCGCGACGAGCATGACAGCCTCGACCGCATCTCGGAGGGGCTGAAGCCCGGCGATGCCATCAACATCCAGTTCACGTCAGGCACTACGGGCGCGCCCAAGGGCGCGACGCTGACCCACAGCAACATCGTCAACAACGGCAATTTCGTCACCTCGGCCATCAAGCTGACCGTCGATGATCGGCTCTGCATCCCGGTGCCGCTCTATCATTGCTTCGGCATGTCGATGGGGACGATGGGCTGCGTGTCGAAAGGGGCGACCATGGTTTTCCCGGGCGAGGGGTTCGACCCCGGCGCCACGTTGAAGGCGGTGGCTCAGGAACGCTGCACCGGGCTCTATGGCGTGCCGACCATGTTTGTAGCACTCCTCGATCATCCGGATTTTTCAT
Source organism: Mesorhizobium sp. Root695 (assembly GCF_001428185.1). NCBI lineage: Bacteria > Pseudomonadati > Pseudomonadota > Alphaproteobacteria > Hyphomicrobiales > Phyllobacteriaceae > Mesorhizobium > Mesorhizobium sp. Root695. The sequence continues at coordinate 11,380 of NZ_LMHO01000024.1, forward strand.
CCTTCGATCTCTCCAGCCTGCGCACCGGCATCATGGCCGGTTCGCCATGCCCGATCGAGGTGATGAAGAAGGTGGTGTCGCTGATGCATATGGAAGAGGTGACCATCGCCTACGGCATGACCGAAACCAGCCCGGTCTCGTTCCAGAGCGGCGTTGACGACCCGCTGGAAAAGCGCGTCTCGACCGTCGGGCGCATCCATCCGCATGTCGAGGTCAAGGCTGTCGATGCCGATGGCGCCACCGTCGCCGTCGGCGCGCCGGGCGAGCTCTGTACGCGCGGCTATTCGGTGATGAAGGGCTACTGGGACGACGAAGAGAAGACCCGCGAGGCGATCGACACCGACGGCTGGATGCACACCGGCGACCTCGCCACCATCGACGCCGAGGGCTATTGCAACATTGTCGGCAGGGTCAAGGACATGGTCATCCGCGGCGGCGAGAACGTCTATCCCAGAGAGGTCGAGGAATTCCTCTACCGCCATCCCAAGGTCAGGGAAGTGCAGGTGTTCGGCATTCCCGACACCAAGTATGGCGAGGAGCTGTGCGCCTGGATCGTGCTCAAGCCCGGCCAGATCGCCACCGAACAGGAGATCAAAAACTTCTGCGCCGGCCAGATCGCCCACTACAAGATTCCGCGCCACATCCGCTTCCGCACCGAATTGCCGATGACGGTGACCGGCAAGCCGCAGAAATTCCTGATGCGCAATGCGATGGTCGAGGAATTGGGGCTGGTGACGCAGAAGACTGCGTGAGGGGCAGGGTGCCTCGATGGTGTCGTTTGCCGGAGTCGAACGCCGGGCGATGGGCTTGCCGGCTTTGCGATGACATTGGCTGAGGCGCTCCCCACAGGCTTTCCGGAAGGTTCGCAGAAACACATGGGGGGCTTGAATGACTGGTTTCGGACGATCGGCGATTTCCTACGCGATGCCCATCACTGCGCTGGCGATGGCTGTCGCGGTCAGAGCCAGCGGGCTGTCGGTGGACCAGGGTTCGCTGAACGCCAGAATCCTTGTCGGTGCGCTGTCGAGTGCGATCATGTTCGTCACCATTTTCGTGGTGCTCGACCACGCCGAGGCGGTAGCTCGGCGGGTAGGGGAGCCGTACGGCACGCTGGTGCTGACGTTTGCCGTCACGGCAATCGAAGTGTCGATCATTGTTTCCATGATGCTGCATGGAGAGAACAACCCGACGCTGGCACGGGAGTCCGTCTTCTCGACGGTTTTGATCACATCCACCGGCGTTGTCGGCATGTGTCTCGCGCTTGGTGGCTGGCGTCATCGCAAGCAGGCCATCCTGCGGCAAGGGACCAGTGCCTATCTGGCGGTTCTGATCGCGCTGACCGTCATGACGCTTATTCTGCCGACCTACACCCAGACCACGGATCCCGGCACGTTTTCGGCAGCCCAACTTGGTTTCGTCAGCGTCCTTTCAGTGCTGCTCTATGCAAGCTTCGTGTTCGCGCAGACTGTTCGGCACCGGGAGGACTTTATCCAGGGACAACCACACGACGTTTCGGTGCGCGCTGCCCCTCACGAGAACATCTCTGCCAGCGCTCTGTTGCTGATGGCCGGCCTGATCGGAATTGTCATGCTCGCCGAGCAGGTCGCGGCAAGCGTCGAAGATACGCTCGTTACCTACCAGGTGACGCAGGCTGACAGCATTGTGGGGGCAATGATCGCGGGGCTGGTGTTGATGCCGGAGGCCATTTCGGCGGTGCGCGCTTCACTCAAGAACGAGCTGCAGCGCGGCTTGAATGTCGCGATGGGTTCGGCTTGCGCCACGATCGGCCTGACCATACCGGGAGTCGCAGCCGCCAGCCTGTTGACGGGGAGAGGACTGACCCTGGGGCTGCCGGCTGCTGATGCGGTCCTTTTGGTCTTGGCGCTTTTCATATGCAATGTAAGCTTCAGCACTGAAAGAACGACGTTCTTGACCGGAATGGTCCATCTTGTAGTATTTTTTACTTATGCATTTCTGATATTTATACCATGAGAGCTTTGGTGTAAGCGAAGCGCCGGGGGCGGCATCCTTCGTTACCTCAGACCGCGGATTTGAGGTGATCGATGAAGGCGCGCAGCTTCGGCAGGACTTGGCGCTTGCCGGGATGATAGAGGAAGACGCCCGGCGTGGTGGCGGCGACGCCGTCCAGCACCGATCTGAGTTTTCCCTGAGCGATCGGACCTTCGGCGACGGGTCGAGGCGTCTGTGCCAGCCCAATGCCCTGCATCGCGGCCCCCAGCAGCGTCGGGTAGTCGTGCGCGATCAGTGGGCCCGAGACCATCGCTTCGACCTCCCCGTTACCGTCGACGAAGGACCAGGGCGCGATGGCGCCGTTCGAACGGCGCAAGCGCAAGCAGGCGTGGTGGCGCAGATCCTCGACATGCTCGGGGCTGCCGTGGCGCTCGAGATAGTCCGGGCTGCCGACGACCACGAACGGGAACGACGGCGTCAGCCGCACCGCGACCATGTCGGGCGCGATGAACTGGCCAAGGCGGATGCCGGCATCGAACCCGCCGGCCGCGAGATCGACCATCTCGTCACTCGCGGCGATCTCCAGTTCGATCTCGGGATAGGCCTGGCAGAATGACGCGATCATCGGCTCCAGGATCAACGGCACGACGGCGCGGGGTACGGACAGGCGTAGCAGGCCGGTCGGCCGTTGGCCGACATCACGCGCGGCCTCGCCTGCCGCGACGAGTTCCTCGAAGGCAGGGCCCGCACGATCGAGGAACCGCTGACCAGCCTCGGTCAAACCGACGCTTCGTGTCGTGCGCACGAACAGCGCCGCACCCATGCGGGCCTCCAGCGTGCGCACCGCCTGGCTCACGGCGGACGGCGTCACGCCGAGATCGGCGGCGGCACGGCGGAAGTTGCGGCGCCTGGCGACTGCCAGGAACACCTCGACGCCCTCCAGCGCACCGTGTCGGACTGTGTAGTCCTGCTTCATAGGTTGTTGTGATTACACCGCCTAGTCGAACTATGGAAGCTGGCTTAGAGGTAACCGATTGAAGCTGGACGGCCTGAGCCAGTTGCTGACAGGAGGTCAAATGTCCACGGAAATGGTGTTCCAAACCCATCTCGTTCTAGGCTACATCGCGTGGCTTCTCTGCTTCGGCGCGTACGGTCTGCCGTGGCTGAGTTCGATGGACCGGGTCGCGGCGCAACGTACCATCGCAACTCTGCACAGCTTCCGCTTCTTCGGGCTCGTCTTCATCCTGCCGGGCGTCGTAAGCCCCGATCTCCCAGCCCATTTCGCCGTGTCTGCCGCTTACGGTGACTTCGCTACAGGTCTGCTGGCCATGCTGGCGCTGCTCACGGTGAGGCTGCCTCGGCTCTTCTGGCTGTTCGTCGTCGCCTTCAATCTCGTCGGGACAGTCGAGCTCGTCATCGACTATTGCCACGCCATCGAGGTCGGCCTTCCTGCACACGCGGAGCAGCTGGGCGCCGCCTACGCGATCCCGATCATCTACGTGCCGCTGTTGATGATCACGCACATTGCCGCATTCTATTTTCTGCTACGTCCTCACCAGAACGCGACCCAAGCCATCGTGGACAAAGGGCTGCTTCCTGACCATCCCGACGCCCGGCCGGCGGACGCCGTCGAACTTTTCAACTGTGATGTTTGAGGGATCGAGTCTGCCAGGCAAGTTGGCACACGACCGGCGGGACGCCTCAGGTCGGCGTGCTTTTGGCCGCTTTGGTCAGTTCCTGCTCCAGATCGACCAGTTCCTTGCCACCCGCCATCAGATTGAGCAACTGATCACGATCAATTTCGGTTTTTGCGTAAGTGCCAGTGCTTTTGCCGCGCTTCAACAACGTGAAGCGATCGCCAACCACATAGGCGTGGTGAACGTTGTGGGAAATGAAGATGACTCCGATGCCGCGCGCCTTGGACTGCATGATGAGCTTCAGAACCACGGATGCCTGATGGACTCCCAGCGCCGACGTCGGCTCGTCCAGGATAAGAACCTTGGCGCCGAAGTAGACGGCGCGGGCGATAGCCAGGCACTGACGCTCGCCGCCTGAAAGCGTGCCGACGGGTTGCTCGGGATCGCGCAGCTGGATTCCCATCGCAGCCAGCTCGTCATACGCGGTGCGGTTTGCGAACTCGGTGTCAAACTGTCGGATCGGTCCGAATTTCCGCATCGGCTCGCGCCCCAGAAAAAAGTTTCGCGCCACGCTCATCAGCGGCACGAGGGCGAGGTCCTGGTAGACGGTGGCAATGCCGCTGTTGCGCGTATCGGCCGGCGAGGCAAACCTTGCAGGCTTGCCCTGTACGCGGATTTCCCCTTCGTCGGGGGTGTAGACGCCGGATAGCGTCTTGATCAGCGTCGACTTGCCGGCACCATTGTCGCCGAGCAGGCAATGCACCTCGCCGGGACGTACATCGAAAGACACGTCCTTCAGCGCAACGACCGACCCAAAATACTTGCTGACCGATTTCAGTTCGACATAGGGCTCGGCCATCACCGGCTCCTCATGGCGCGATTACGCACATAGCTGTTGAACAGCACCGCGATGACCATCATGGCACCCATGAATAGCTTGAACCAGTCTGTGTCGATGCCGGTGTAGAAGATGCCCATTTGCACCACGCCGAAGATCAGCGCCCCGAACATGGCGCCTATGGCCGATCCGTAGCCACCGGTAAGAAGCGTGCCGCCGATGACGACGGCAATGATGGCCTCGAATTCCTTCTGGGTGCCGCGTAGCGTGTCGGCCGAGCCCGTGACCAGAACCTGGATCGCCGCAAAGAGTGCGGCCGCCATGGCCGTCATGACGAACAGGGTGATCTTGGTGCGTGCAACCGGCACGCCGAGGTTGCGCGCGGCATTGGCCTCACCCCCCGCGGCGAAGATCCAGTTGCCGAAGCGGCTGCGCGTCAGCAACCAGGTACAGGCCAAAGTCAATACGATCCACCAGATGATGGACACCGGGATGCCGGAGATCGACGGCAGGCCGTCCGCACGCTTGCCAATCAGGCCGATGTCCGAAAGCCAGGCGATGGGGCCGGAAAATACCTGTCCCGAGAACAGGCTGTTGAGGGGATCGTTCAAGGCTAGTTCGTGCACGCCTGAAACTTGCGTTCGCCCGGATATGCCGCGCGTGAGACCGAGTGTCAGGCCGCGCAGCATGAACAAACTTCCGAGCGTCACAATGAAGGAGGGCAATCCGGTTCTGACCACGGCGAGCCCGTTCAGCGCCCCGATGCCGCCGCAAACCGCAAAGCAGAACAGCAAGGAAAGCCAGATCGGCCAGCCCCAGAACACGGACGGGATGGCGATCAGGATTCCGGCAAACCCGATCATCGAGCCAACCGACAGGTCGAACTCACCCGCGATCATCAAAAGGGCAACGGGCGCGGCGAGAATGCCAAGTTGGGCCGAGACTTCGAGGAAATTGATGATGCCCTTGGCGCTGAAAAGCCCGGTATTCCCCGCGGTGATGGCGAAGAACACGAAGACCAGAACGGTTCCGGCCGCCGCGCCAAGCTCCGGCCTGCTGAGAAGACGGCTCAGACGGGAGACGGAGCGGACCCGCTCGTCGCGAAGCTCTGCAGTCATGGATGCGTTACCTTCGTCAGTGAAGGCGGCCGGGCTGATGCCCGGCCGCGAACTGTCAACGCTTGCCCAGTTTTGCCAGCTCGATGACCGAGGCGGCGGTATCCTTGGAGACGAAGCCGGGCCCCGTCGGATAGTCGGCGATCGGCATGATCTTGTACTTCTTCCAAAGGTCGAACATGGCGACCGGTATATAGCCCATGGCATATTGCTGGGCGTCGATACCCCATTCCATCTTGCCGGCAACCACGGCCTGCAGGATCGTGGGAGACAGGTCGAATGTGCCGGTTTTCACCTTGCCCGCAAGGCCCATTTCATCGAGCGCGGCCAGCGTCGGTTCGGCACCGCTGGCGCCGACTGCGAGAACGAACTGCGTATCCCCATGGGCAGTCATGTAGGCGATCACGCGGTTTTTCATTTCAGTCGGGTCAATGACGCCGTTCATCACCGGAACATCGACACCAAGACCTTTGGCGAAGCCGGCACAGCGGTCATCAAGGCTCGAATTGCCCACTTCGTGATTGGCGCAGACTGCCTTGGTGAGGCCGAGCGCCTTGATGCGCTCGCCCGCCATGACGCCCGCCTGGAACTCGTCCTGGCCCATGAACAGCAGGCCGCCAAGGTCATGCGTCAGTTTGGAGCCACCGGAATCGATGACGATGACCGGGATGCCGGCGGCAATGGCATTCTTGACCGGCGCTGACAGAGCCGCCGCGTCGGGGATCGAAACAACCATTCCGTCAGGCTTCGAGGCTGCAATGGCGTCTATCATCTGCGCCATCTTGGCCATGTCGAAGGTTTCGGGCGCCAGATATTCAGCCTTGACGCCCAGGGTCTTGGCCGCGTCGTCCATGCCGTTCTTCACGACCGACCAATACGGATCGCCGCTCTGGCCGTGGGTCACAAATACCACGCGCGTATCGTCGGCGGCCGCGAGGCTCGTGGCCGCTGTCATCAGTATGACGCCGGCCAAAAGGCCGAGCGCAGGCTTTATTAATTTCGCGAGCGAAAACATAGAACCTCCTGTTTGTTTTCCGCCGCCGCAGTTACGGTCGGCAGTCCAGTTGCCCCTTCAGTCCAGTTTCATTCATCAGCACTGGTTCCTTGGAGGCCGCATCGCGGCCTCGATCATTCCATGACGGTAAATCCGGCTTGCCTGGCCATGCGCGAGAGATTTTGGAATCCCATTGTCGCATAGGTCAGCGGGTTGGCCTTGTTGGGATCCTGCTCGGCCTCGACGACCATCCAGCCACTATAACCGTTGTCGGCAAGCACCCGCAAAATGGCCGGGTAATCGATGAACCCGTCGCCGGGGACCGTGAAGATACCTTCCATGACCGCGCCCATGAAACTCATGTCGCCTGCGCGGGCACGATCAAGGACGGCTCTGCGCGCGTCCTTGCAATGCACATGCACGACGCGTTTGACATGCGCCTTGATCAAAGCCAGCGGGTCGCCGCCTGAAAACATCGAATGGCCGGTGTCGTAGAGAAGGCCGACCGCCTCGCCGGTTTGCCGCATCAGCGAGCCCACCTCGGCATCGGTCTCGACGATGGTCCCCATATGGTGATGAAAGGCCATGCGCACGCCGAAATCCGCCATTCTCTCGGCCAGTGCGGTCAGTTTTCTGCCGTAGGCCGGCCACTCTTCAGGGCCAAGAGCCGGGCGCTGCGAGATCGGCCCCCAAATGGCATTGTGGCGCCCCCGCGAGGTGTCGGCATAGACGACATGGGTCGATCCCATATCCTTCAGAAGCTGGAGATGTGGCGTGATCGCATCCATTTCCGCGCTGACGTCCTTCTCGTCGCAACGGCCATCATACCAGCCGGAGATCACGGCAAGTCCATACTGCTCCATGATCGGCTTCAGTTCAGCCGACCGGCGCGGAAACTTGCCGCCAAGCTCGGTCCCGGAATAGCCGGCCTGTCTGGTTTCGCTAAGACAGACCTCGAGTGGCGTATCGCCGCCGAGTTCCGGCACATCATCGTTGGTCCAGGTGATCGGATTGATGCCGATGCGAACCTTCACGGGCGAACTCCTGATTGCTTGAGTTGGGCAAGGTGATGCCGGGCGAGGCCGACCAGAAGCACCATGTCGCGACGAGCGTGTTCGGCCGTGTTGCGCACCGGCGTGCCTTCGACGATCGCCGACCAAAAGCCTTTCAACTCTTCGACAAACGCCTCTTCGTAGCCGCTTCGAATCTCCCGGCTGGAGAGGGTGTGGCCGTCACTTGTGCGCAGGGTCAGGCGCGTCGGCTGGTGATTGAGATAAGGCGAGGGGAATTCCAGTTCCAGCGAGGCGTCGTCGAAGTAGAGAGTGATGCGCTCGCGGTAGTCGGCTAGTCCCGGTACGGCCAGGTGCACCATGTTCCAAAGCGCCTGGCCGTCGAGCAGCCGTACGGCACCCTGGCCGCCTCCGCCCTTGGCAAAAAGCGAGGCACCAACAATTTCGCCGTCCGAGACTCCGAGCGCGTCGAGCAACCCGTGGATGGCGTTCACGTCGTGCACGATCGACGAACAGTAAGCGCCAACGAAGCCGCGAAAGGCGTCGGCGTCGTCTATTCCGGGCAAGGCGCGCTCCACTTGCTCGCGCTGCTTGGCGGCGGTCGAGGCAATCAACATCGCCGCGACGTCTTCCCCCCGGCATGTGGAGTGGTGACGTACGAAGGGCCACGCGTCGGCATCATTGGCCTCGACCGAAACGTAGCGAAGCGCTTGCGCCGTGCCCGGCAGCATTTTCAGTGCCGCTTCGTAGCTCGGATCGAAACGCTTCATGTAGCCGACCTGAAGCACCGTTCCGGCGCGGCTCCTGGCGGCGATCAATTCGTCAATGTCCTCGGCGCTGTAGCAAAGCGGCTTTTCGCAGAAGACGTGTAGGCCCCTGGCGAGGGCAGCGAGACTCTGTTCCAGGTGCAACGCATCCGGCGAAGCTATGACTACGGCGTCAAGCGGCATGGCAAGAAGCTCATCGAGCTCGGCAAATGTCCTGAGGCCGAACTCCTCTTCGACAAAGGCGCGGACTCTCTGCGACGGATCATAGACCCCGAGGACCTCGAACTGCCGGTGCAACTTGAGCAGATTTGGAATGTGTTCGACCTGGGCAACGCCACCGGCACCGATCACACCCACCCTTATGCATTGCATCGGTCAGCCCCATCTGAACCTGATCGCATTTTTCTTGAGCCTAGGACTGCTTTGGTTCCATTGTTAGAACCAGATCGCTTTGATTTTTTGGAACCACAGTGAAGACCAGTTTTCCAATCGACGGCATTTCACTGGATCGCGACAGCCCCGCCAATTTGCATCGGCAGCTGTATGTCCAGTTGCGTGATCTGATCGAGCACCGCGTGCTGCCGAGCGGTCACGCGTTGCCCTCGACACGGGTTATGGCGCGGGATCTGCACGTTGGCCGCAACACCGTGATTGCTGCTTGCGACCAACTGGCGCTGGAAGGCTACCTGGCCATGCGGCCGCGCACGCCCTCGGTGGTGATGGATCTACCAACCCGTTCGGCCGTGCAGGAACATGTCTCGGCAGCGGACGAGAACCCGATATCCTTGCGTGGGCAGATCATGCTTGCCCAACCCTACCATCATGGCCGGCCCGGTATGCTGGCATTTCACCCCGGCATGCCGGACCCGGATAACTTTCCTTTCAACACCTGGTCCAAGCTGCTCAGTCGCCGTGCAAAATTCGCGCACATCGACCTTTTCGGAACCTATCACGTCAAAGGCTATCCCCCTCTTTGCGAAGCCATAGCTCGCTATCTCACGGCTTCGCGGGGCGTGAAGTGCAGCCCCGAACAGATCGTCGTGACCAATGGTGCCCAGTCGGCGTTCGATCTTCTGGCCCGGCTGCTGATCGATGAAGGCGACACGGTATGGATGGAGGAACCAGGATACTACGGCGCGGGTTCGGCTTTCGTCTCGGCGGGAGCGAAACTGGCCCCGCTGCGGGTGAGTAATGCAGGGTGGGACCTTGACCCACCGCCTGTCATTCCGCGCATGATTTTTGTGACGCCCTCCTGCCATCACCCTCTCGGCATAACCATGCCGATGGAACAGCGGCTCAATCTCCTGCACATGGCCGAGACTTGGCGGTCATGGATCATCGAGGATGACTATGACGGCGAATACCGCTTTCAAGGACAGCCGATTCCTGCGCTGCAGGGCATCGGCGCGTCAAATCGCGTGGTTTATGTCGGCACCTTCGCGAAGATACTGTTTCCAGCCATGCGCCTCGGCTTTCTGGTGGCGCCCAAGGCCATAGACCCTACTATCGTCTCGGCGCTGAGCGTGACCGGCCAGTTTGCCCCATTGCTTACCCAGGCAGCACTGGCCGACTTCATGAACGAGGGGCACTTTACTCGCCATCTTCGACGCATGCGGCGTCTCTACTCGGAAAGGCGGCAATTCTTCCTGGAAAGCTCGCAGAGATATCTCGGAGAATGGCTGGATTTCCACGCCACCGAATCCGGCATCCAGGTTGTCGGCATTTTCCGCGAGAGATGTAACGACACGTCGATTGCCGAGGCGGCGCTCCAGCACGGGATCAATGTATCGGCCTTGTCGATTCAGTACCGTCATGGCACGAAACAGAACGGTCTTGTCATGGGCTTTGCGGCTGCCGATGCGCAGACAACCGAAAAGACTATGCAGAAATTTCGGACCCTGCTGAAAACCTGTTTCTCAAAAACACCTGATCTCGGGTAAAATGCCGAGACTAATCATTGTTTTGAGGCCGAGCCTTTGGCGAGAATTAGATGGGTCTATCGCCAACAAAAAAGGCGCGGGCCTGACCCGCGCCTTTCGATGCCCGAGCGTTCGGAGCTCAGTCCTTCTCGAAGATGCGCGCCTTGGCGACGACGCCGGCAATAGCGCCGCCGATCAGCGGTGCGACGATGAAGAGCCAGAGCTGGCCGATCGCGGCACTTCCCGAAAACAGCGCGGGACCGATCGAACGGGCCGGGTTGAGCGACGTACCCGTCACCGGGATGATGGCGAAGTGCAACCCCGCCAGCGTCAGGCCGATGACCAGCCCGGCGAACGCCGTCGAGTGCTTTTCAGCCGTGACGCCCAGGATCACGGTGACGAACGTGAAGGTGCCGATCACTTCCCATAGGAATGCCGAGCTGACACCCCATTTCGTCACGTCCCAGCCATTGGCGCCGAAGCCGGTGGTGTGTCCGCCAACCTGGCCGGAGACGATGATCCACAATGCCAGCGAAGCAAGGACGCCGCCGATGATCTGTGCGATCCAGTAAGGGACGACGTCCTTGGCCGGCAGCCGGCCGGCAAGAAAGACGCCGAGCGTCACCGCCGGATTGAGATGCGCGCCCGAAATGGGGCCGATCGCATAGGCCGCCGCAATGAGGCCGATGCCGAACGCCAGACCGATGCCTTCCTGGCCGAGCGGCAGCGCACCGCCGAAGCCGCCCGTCACCACAGAAGCAGTACCGATGAACACCAATAGAAATGTGCCTAGAACTTCCGCCAGATAAGTCTTCATTGCCCTCTCCTCGTGTCGATCCGCCGGTCCGCGTTTTCCGCGCCGCGAATCATGTCGGCAAGAGTATTACCTGGCGAAAAACTTGGAAAGCAGAGCAGCTTTGCCAGATTGCGTGCTTGTATTCGGTCGTTGCGAACATTAGAGACCCGTCATCTATTGGTCGATCTGCTGTTACGGGTCGAGGACATTTACTGGTCGGTCGGTTTTTGGCCGGTTAGGGGCCTCATCATCGCTGGACGGAAGCGGGGTTCAATCCAGACCTAAAAGGCTCTAAGAGCAGGCTCAGAGATCACGTGCTCGATTTGATGGAATGACGAATGCGACTGGGCGGACGGCTGGCAGCGGCCATCGAAGTATTGGAAGACATCGGCCGGCGCCACCGGCCGGTGGCGGACGCGCTGAAGGATTGGGGCCTGTCGCATCGCTTCGCCGGCGGCGGCGACCGTGCGGCGATCGGCAACATCGTCTATGACGCCCTGCGCCACAAGCGTTCCGCCGGCTGGCTGCTGGGCGAGGACACGCCGCGCGCCATCGGCTTCGGCGCGCTGCTGCTCGAATGGGGCCAGACGGCCCAGTCGCTCAACGACGCGCTCGATGGCGACAAGTTCGCACCGCCGCTGCTGACCGCCGCTGAGCTTCAGGCAATCGCCGGGCGCCGGCTTGCCGATGCGCCGGACGCGGTGCGGGCGGATGTTCCTGACTGGTGCGCGCCGCTTTTCGAGCGAGCCTTTGGTGCCGGCTGGGTCGACGAGGGTGCGGCGCTGGCGACACGCCCGCCGCTCGATCTCAGGGTCAACACCTTGCAGGCCAATCGCGACAAGGTGCTGGCCGAACTGACGGGAACCGGGGCGAAACCCGCTGCAATAGCCCCGCACGGCATCCGCATCCCGCCGATCGACGGCGACGGCAGGCACCCGAACGTCCAGGCGGAGCCGGCCTTCCAGAAAGGCTGGTTCGAGGTCCAGGACGAAGGCTCGCAGATCGCGGCAGCCCTTGCCGGGGCCGAAGCCGGCATGCAGGTGCTGGATTTCTGCGCCGGCGCCGGCGGCAAGACGTTGGCATTGTCGGCTGCGATGGACAACCGCGGCCAGATCTTTGCCCACGATGCCGAAAAGGCGCGGCTGGCGCCGATCTTCGACCGCATTCGCCGCTCTGAAAACCGCAATGTCCAGATCGTCACCAAGCCAGCCGAACTCGCCCAGCTGGGCAATCACATGGACATTGTGCTGGTCGACGCGCCCTGCACCGGCAGTGGCACCTGGCGGCGCCGTCCCGATGCCAAATGGCGGCTGACGCAAAGACAGCTCGATGCCCGCAAGGGCGAGCAGTTGGCGATCCTCGATGCGGCCAAGGCCTATGTCAAACCCGGTGGCCTGCTGGTCTACATCACCTGTTCGGTCTTCGACGAGGAGAATGGCGAGCAGGTGGCGGCCTTCCGGGACCGCAACAGCGGTTTTGTCCCGGTCGATCATCGCGCGCTTTGGGACAGCCGTTTTCCCGGCCATGAGGCAGCCGCACGCATCGGTGCCAAAGGCGACATCTCCCTGTCGCCGGCGCTTAGCGGAACCGACGGGTTTTTCTTCTGTGCGTTGCGTAGGGCAAACTGACGCTGCCGTTGACAGGCGACGACTGCGCTCCAGTTGCAGATGCGCGGCGTCGGGCCGCCCATCAATGGGGGAATCCTTGCAAAGATATCTGTCGCTTCTGCTCTTTCTCATCGTGGTGTTGGGAGGAGGCCTGCTGATCGGCTACACGACGCTGCCGGGCGAATGGTATGCGTCGTTGGCCAAGCCGCCCTTCAACCCGCCGAACTGGGTATTCGGACCGGCCTGGACACTGCTCTATGTGCTGATCGCCGTGGCCGGCTGGCGGACATGGCAGCGGGAGTCCACGGGGGCCGCGATGAAGGTCTGGGGCACCCAACTTGTCCTGAATTTCTTGTGGTCGCCAACGTTCTTCGGCGCCAGGATGATTGGGCCGGCTCTGCTTGTCATCGTGCTTCTTCTCGCCACCATCGTCCTGTTCATCGCCAGGGTCTGGAACCGCGACCGGCCGTCCGGCTGGCTGTTTGTGCCATACGCGGCATGGGTGGCGTTCGCCACTTTGCTCAACGCTTCGCTTCTCTGGTTGAACTAGGGCGGCCTTTGGATCGTTTTGTTGCAGTGCAGCAAAAGCATTTGCCTGCCGCCCATGCCTCTGCAATAAGCTTATCCGCGTAAAGGAAGGCAGCGGCCATGGCAGCAAAGATCGTACCCGCCCCGGACTATGAAGATCGCGTCAGGACCTCCTTCGCGCGGCAGAAGGCGATGGCCACGATCGGTGCCGAGCTGACGCTGGTGACGCCCGGCATCATCGAGATCGAGATGCCCTATTCAGCAGCACTCACCCAGCAGCACGGCTTCCTCCATGCCGGCGTCATTTCGACGGCGCTGGACTCGGCTTGCGGCTATGCCGCTTTCTCGCTGATGCCGGAAAATTCCGGCGTGCTGACCATCGAGTTCAAGGTGAATCTGCTGGCGCCCGGCCGCGGTGAGCGCTTCCTGTTTCGCGGCTCGGTGACCAAGCCCGGCCGCACCATCATCGTCGCCGATGGCCAGGCCTATGCCTTCGCCGCGGATGGCGAGGCCAAGCTGATCGCGACGATGACCGGAACGATGATGACGGTGGTTGGCCGCGACGGCATAGAAGGTTGATCTGATGGGTAACGTTGTGCGAATTGGCGGCAAGGACGTCCTCTTCGTCATGGCGGTGCAGGCAGAATATGGCCCGCACCTCAAACAGCTGTTCACGCCATTGATGACAGGCGTCGGTCCGGTCGAAGCAGGCGTCAGGCTGGGTGTCGAACTCTCCTGGCTGAAATCGGAGAAGGCGCTGCCGGATCTCGTCGTTTCACTTGGCTCAGCCGGCAGCCGGACGCTGGAGCAGACGGAAATCTACCAGGCCGTTTCGGTCAGCTACCGCGACATCGACGCCTCGCCGCTTGGTTTCGAGAAAGGGGCGACCCCGTTTCTCGATCTGCCGGTGACGGTGCCGCTGCCGTTTAGGATTCCTGAAATCAGGCAGGCGACGCTGTCGACCGGCGGCGCAATCATCACCGGTGCGGCCTATGATGCGATCGCCGCGGAAATGGTCGACATGGAGACCTTCGCCTGCCTGCGCGCCTGCCAGCTGTTCGACATCCCGCTGGTCGGGCTGCGCGGCATCTCCGACGGCGCGGCCGATCTCAGGCACGTGGGCGACTGGACCGAATATCTGCATGTCATCGACGCGAAGCTGGCGGACGCCGTCATAAGGCTCGAACAGGCTATTGGCTCGGGCGCGCTTCGGACGGAACCGTCTCGTGACGATGCAAGACGAGTCTGAAAGTCAGGCCTCGCAACCCATTGCGCCGACTCATTTCTTTCTCTAAACGCTCGCCATGAAAACAGCCAATCATCCCGACACCGTCCTGATTGTCGATTTCGGCAGCCAGTTTACCCAGCTCATCGCCCGCCGCATCCGCGAGGCCGGCGTGTTTTCCGAGATCGTGCCGTTCCAGTCGGCCGAAGCGGCGTTCAAGCGCATCAATCCGAAAGCCGTCATCCTGTCCGGTGGCCCGGCTTCGACCAGCGATATTGGCAGCCCGCGCGCGCCGCAGATCGTCTTCGACGCCGGCGTGCCGGTACTTGGCATCTGCTATGGCCAGATGGCCATGTGCGTGCAGATGGGCGGCGTCGCCGAAAGCTCCGACCATCGCGAGTTCGGCCGCGCCTTCGTCGAGATCGAAAAGGACAGCCCGCTGTTCGAGGGCCTGTGGGCACCCGGCCAGCGTCATCAGGTATGGATGAGCCATGGCGACCGCGTCATCTCCTTGCCCAAGGGGTTCGAAGTGTTCGGCAAGTCGGAAGGCTCGCCCTTCGCCATTTTCGGCAACATCGAGCGCAAGATGTACGGCATCATGTTCCACCCAGAGGTGGTGCATACGCCCGATGGTGCCCGGTTGCTCAGGAACTTCGTCCACAACATCGCCGGCATCGAAGGCGACTGGACCATGCGCGCCTACCGCGAGCACGCGGTCGAGACGATCCGCAAGCAGGTCGGCAAGGGCAAGGTCATCTGCGCGCTGTCGGGTGGCGTCGATTCCTCCGTCGCGGCGCTGTTGATCCACGAGGCGGTCGGCGACCAGTTGACCTGCATCCTTGTCGACCACGGCCTGATGCGCAAGGACGAGGCCGCCGGCGTGGTGGCGATGTTCCGCCAGCATTACAATTTGCCGCTGATCCTGGTCGATGCCTCCGAAAAATTCATCTCGGCGCTGGAAGGCGAGGTTGACCCGGAGAAGAAGCGCAAGACCATCGGCCGGCTGTTCATCGAGGTGTTCGAGGAAGAGGCCAAGAAACTCGGCGGCTCCGATTTCCTGGCCCAAGGCACGCTGTATCCCGATGTCATCGAGAGCGTCTCGTTCACCGGCGGCCCGTCGGTGACGATCAAGTCGCACCACAATGTCGGCGGCCTGCCCGCGCGCATGAACATGCAGCTGGTCGAGCCGCTGCGCGAACTGTTCAAGGACGAGGTAAGGGCGCTTGGCAAAGAACTCGGCCTGCCCGAAAGCTTCATTGGCCGCCATCCGTTCCCGGGCCCCGGTCTTGCCATCCGCTGCCCGGGCGGCATCACCCGCGAAAAGCTGGAGATCCTGCGCGAGGCCGACGCCATCTATCTCGACGAAATCCGCAAGGCCGGCCTTTACGATGCCATCTGGCAGGCCTTCGCCGTGCTGTTGCCGGTGCAGACGGTCGGCGTGATGGGTGACGGTCGCACCTACGAGTTCGTCTGTGCGCTACGCGCCGTCACTTCGGTCGACGGCATGACGGCGGATTTCTACCACTACGACATGGCCTTCCTCGGCGCTGCAGCCACCCGCATCATCAACGAAGTCCGCGGCATCAACCGCGTCGTCTACGACGTCACCTCGAAGCCGCCGGGAACAATCGAGTGGGAGTGATTCAGGCCTACTCAAACGCCGCCGAAAACACGCCAATATGCGACGTAACCAACTGAAAACAAATATAAATCCTTTCAGGGACATTCAGCGACAATCGGCACGCAGAGCTTGGCCGTGACGGACCGCTTGACGGACCCCCGGCGTCTTGCCTCCTCCGAGTTTTCAAAGTACCGTCACGACCACCGAGGCTCATGACGGTACTTTTTTTGCCTTAACGCGCTGAAAGCATAAGGTATTTTCTGCCGAGAAGCCTCAAAATTGTACCGACGGTACTTTTCGCGAGGAAATAGGCATGTTGACGGATACTGCCCTTAAGTGGCTGAAGCCAAAACAGAAAATGTACAAAGTTGTGGACCGTGACGGCATGTATGTGAAAGTCATGCCGAGTGGCACGATCTCTTTTCTGCTGGATTACAGGCTCAATGGACGGCGAGAGACGGTGCAGCTAGGCAGATATGGACGAGACGGAATCTCGCTCGCGCTCGCGCGAGAGAAATGCCTGGACGCAAAGCGCCTCATCCGAGAAGGACGGTCGCCAGCGATCGAGAAGCAGCGCGAGAAGCGCCGCCTGAAAGAGGCTAAGAATTTTGGCGAGTTCGGAGAGAAGTGGCTCACTGCCGCGCCGATGGCCGACAGTACGCGCGCCATGCGGCGCTCCATCTTCGAGCGAGAGCTTCTACCGGTCTGGCGCAATCGCTTACTGACGGAGATCACTCCGGACGATCTTAGAGCCCACTGCGGCAGCATTGTCGAACGTGGTGCTCCGGCGACCGCTATCCACGTACGAGACATCCTGAAGCAGATTTACGGCTTTGCGATTCTCCACGGGGAGAAGGTCGCCAACCCGGCTGATGACGTTGGGCCTGCATCGATTGCTACATTCGTGCCGAAGGACCGCTCGCTTTCGCCATCGGAAATTCGCGTGATGCTGAAACAGCTTGAGCACATCGCCACACTTCCCACCATCCGTTTGGGAATGCGGCTCTACCTGCTCACAATGGTGCGCAAGAGCGAGCTGCAAGACGCGGTGTGGGAGGAGGTCGATTTCGAAAACGCGGTCTGGACGATCCCGAAGGAACGCATGAAGCGATCAAAGGCGCATAACGTCTACCTGTCTCGCCAAGCGCTGGACATCATGATCGCCTTGAAGACCTGTGCCGGAAATTCCAAGTTCTTGCTGCCATCGAGGTACGACGCGGATGCTCCGATGTCGCGCGCCACGTTCAATCGGATCACTTACGCGGTGGTCGAACGGGCAAGGGCTAATGGGCTGCCTCTAGAGCCGTTCACGGTTCATGACCTGCGGCGAACGGGCTCGACTCTGTTGAATGAGCTTGGCTTCAACAGCGACTGGATCGAGAAATGCCTGGCCCACGAGGACGGACGCTCATCGCGAGGGGTCTACAACAAGGCCGAGTATGAGGCGCAGCGTCGCCACATGATGCAGGAATGGTCGGATATCATAGACGCCTGGGTCGGTGGCAAGAAGCACGTCCCGACGCTCATCCCGCCGTCGATGCCGCTCCTGGAACCTGATCCTGCTCTCTGAGCGGCCGGGCTCGACGCTGCTGCAAGTCCGGTTTGGGAGCGCGCAGGATTGGCTTTGACCGGCGCGCCGCGAGCCATGCTTGAACCTCGCTCAGATCCCAGACCACGCATCTCGGGGACAAAGCAAAACGTCGCGGAAATTCGCCGCGCTGCTCCATCGCGTAGATAGTACTGTCCGCAAGCGGCACCATCTCGCGCAGTTGCTGCCTTCGGATTGTACGGTTCAGGGGTTGTTCCTGCGGTCGGGCCATCTCGAGCTCCTCGACAATGAGCCGAGATTGAAGGTGATCGTCTTCGATGAGAAAAGAGCTTCAGCCGAGGTGTCGCGTTATCGGCGGTTTCGACCTGCGAGAAGGACGGTTCACCTACGCTGATGTTTTCCACTGAAATAGCAGAACGACTGCCTATTTTGCAATGCAGTGAAGGGGCGTCGTTCGGGGGTGGGTTGCGATAGAGCGCTACCGCCTTTCCCCCCACTCGTCGCATCGGCAGTTCCGGCTCCGTTGTCTTGGATGAGGATTTCATTTTGAATTGCCCGCGGCCGAAATCGTCAGACCGACAGCCCGAGCTGTTTTCGCAGGCTTTTATCGAATGCGGACGCGGGGACGAAACGGCGCAGGAAACTGACTTGGCGCGCCATTTTCCCCGCCGCATAGCGTCTTTTCGGTGCGGGATCGATCGCAGCGGCCAGAACAGTCTCGGCCACCACTTCGGGCGTATCGCCTTTTGCCATTGCTTTGCGCACGGCCATGGCCATGCCGGCGCGCGCGGAATCATAGACATCAAGCAACTGATCGGGGGCGGCGAGATTGTCCTCGAATGACGTGCGGGTATAGGCGGCCTCCACCAGCGAAACGCGAATGCCGAACGGGCGCAATTCATGATCGAGCGATTCGGAATAGCCCTCGATGGCATGTTTGGTCGATGAGTAAAGCGCGAAATAGGGAGCGGGGATGAACCCCTGTACCGAACTCAAATTGACGATTCTGCCCTTTCCCTGGCGTCGCATTGCCGGCAACACCGCGTTGGTCACGCGGAAAACGCCGAAGACGTTCACGTCGAACAGCTATCACCTCGCTGCGGTGGAGCGATGGACAGCCCGGCTACGGCCGGGGTGAGCACATCGGCAAATTCGGCTGAGCGCTTCAGAGGCGCAAGGACGCGCGTTCCCTTAGTATATGTGCGCTGGCATCGATCAACTCAATCAAGCGTGCCCAGGGCAAGTAGTAGAGCTTTATTCTAGAATTATTAGCGAGCAATAACATAGCATTTGTTCGTTCAAAAGGCTGTTGGAAATTTCCGCTCGCTTCACATTTGATGCAGCGCGCACGATGGAGTTTGGTATCAGACGCCTTGGGCGATAAGTGGGGTGATCTGATGAAAATGTGGATTTTGGCGAGCGCGTGCAGCGCAGTGCTGACCCTTTCGGCCGATCCGGCGCGCTGCTGGGACTACTCCGTCCAGCAAGACGCTTTTGATGGCGTGACCTGCCACTGAAGTTTCATCCAACGGCGATTAGAGCCTCGACCGTTTCTGTTACGCCGTGGGGCGCGGGTTGAGCAACCGGCGAAGA
Organism: Mesorhizobium sp. Root695; assembly: GCF_001428185.1. NCBI lineage: Bacteria > Pseudomonadati > Pseudomonadota > Alphaproteobacteria > Hyphomicrobiales > Phyllobacteriaceae > Mesorhizobium > Mesorhizobium sp. Root695. The sequence goes on from NZ_LMHO01000024.1 coordinate 30,550, forward strand.
CGTGGAGCCTTCCATCAGCACAGCGTCGGAGCCGGTTGCGGTGATGACCTCGGCATAGGCCGCCGGGGTCTGGTAGCCGAGCGAGGAATGCGGCCTCGCGGTGTTGAAGTCCTCCCGCCATTCGGCGATGGCGCTGCGGGCGTGGTCGAGGCCGAAGAACAGGCTCTCATTCAAGAGCTCGTCGCGCATGCGACCGTTGAAGGATTCGACATAACCGTTCTGCATCGGCTTGCCCGGCGCGATGTAGTGCCATCCGATCCCGTGATCCTTCGGCCATGCAAGGATGGCGTTCGAGGTGAACTCGGTGCCGTGGTCGGAGACGATCATGCCGGGCTTGCCGCGCTGGGCGATCAGTTCCGTCAGCTCGCGAGCAACCCGACGGCCGGAGATCGAGGTGTCCGGAATCGCGGCCAGACATTCGCGTGTCACGTCGTCGACGATGTTGAGCACACGGAAGCGCCGGCCGCAGGCGAACTGGTCATGGACGAAATCCAGCGACCAGCGCGCATTCGGCTTTGCCTCGACCAGGATCGGCGCCCGCGTGCCGACTGCTCGCCGTCTTGCCCGGCGCTTGCGCACCGTCAGACCTTCCTCGCGATAGAGACGGTAGATACGGTTGACCCCAGATGCCTCGCCCTCGCGCCTGAGCAGGATGAACAGCCGCCGGTAGCCGAAGCGTCGGCGCTCGTTGGCGAGGTCACGCAGCCGACCACGCAGCTCCGTCTCTGGCGGTCGGCGAGACTGGTAGCGGATCATCTTGCGATCGGCGCAGACGAAGGAACAGGCCCGACGCTCCGATAGGCCCATGACGGCCTGCAGATGCGCGACGGCTTCGCGCTTGGCGGCGGGCCCTACCATTTTTTTGACAGAAGCTCGCGCAGTGCCGAGGCTTCGAGCATCTGGTCGGCGAGCAACTTCTTCAGCTTCGCGTTCTCGTCTTCCAAGGCTTTCAGCCGTTTGGCGTCGGACACATCCATCCCGCCATACTTCGCCTTCCAGTTATACAGCGTCGCCTCGGAGATCCCGTGCTTGCGGGCCAGATCGCCCGTCTTCGCTCCCGCCTCGTGCTCACGCAGAACCGCGATGATCTGCTCTTCCGTAAATCGCTTTCTCTTCATCAGTCCGTCCTTCAATCAAGGCCCGGACTCTAATCTCAGATGGAGGAAATTACCCGTGGCAGGTCATCCGGCTTCCGGAAGCGTGATGTGAAAATTCTCGCCGAACATCCACGTGTTGCTCTGGACCAGAACGTCCAATTCGCCACGCTCCTTGATCGATGTACGATGCTTGAGGCTAAACACCATTCCTTTCAGGACCTCAAGCGCGACGATCCGATCGGAGATCAGAGTCGAAGCTGAGATGATGTTGCCGAGGTTCGTCCGATAGAGGAGGTTGGAAAACTCATCCTGCCGATTCTTCGGCAGATTGAAAACATGATGCAGAATATGGTGGATGGCCTCCGGATTGTGCCGTACCGCCTCACGCAGCAACCCCAATGTGATCTTCTTCAGCGGATCATCGGCCCGCTTGAAGTCGCGCGAATAGGACGACACCGCGTGAGTGGCGATGTCGAACACCTGCCGTTCGCGGATCTCGACGTCTGATTTCGGTTCACCTTCGTATGGATAGACCCCAGCATCCTTCAGGTCCTGAATCAGTCCGCCAGAACGCTCCGCCTGCCGCGCCCGAAAGTAGTCCCCAAGGGTATCGCGGATATGCTCCAGCACCCGCAGGTAGTCGACGTCGTTCAGATCATCGAATTCCAGCAGATTGGCGTCAGCCATCTCTTGAAAGAAGGGCGCATAAGCGTATGCCGAAAACTCGAAATGCGGTGCTGTCACGCTGGCCGCTATTGACCCAAGCACTACTCCAGCCTCCCCGCCGAGATGGATTTTCCTGCCACCGATGCTGTGTTTCCATTCGATAACCCGTAGGGCCAGATTCTCGACTTTCCGATTGGGGCAGATGACCGATACTGGCTCAAACTCTTTCTGGTTCGCGATTGACGAGGTAGGGTCGAGTTCGTGCCCGTCGAACACAATTTTCGCGTTTTTCCGAATGGATTGGCAAGTCTGACGACCACCGAGCGCCTGGCAAGCTTCGCGAACGTGTGAAGGACCGCAGAACACTCTCTCTGCCACCTGTCGGCACCAAAAGCCAGTGAAGGGTGCGCTGTCTCGTCGGCGCCAGATCACATGCGTTGAACCCGCTGTCAGTGTGAATGCCCAATTTTCGCACTGAACGGTTGTTGGCTCGGTGTAAGCAGGTGGAGCATTGCATCACCGCCGCTCGCCGATCACCGCTTGTTCGCCGGTCTCATCAAGCCGTTCCGCATCGAACGCCTGGTTTCCCTTCGCGGCCGAAAGGGCTTGCGCATGCTCACCTTCATCGCTCTGCAGCTTGGCGGCGATCCAGATCAGCGCGCCGTATATGGTGGCGCGATCGTCATTGGTCAGTTCAACGATGCCTGCCTTCAAGACAAGACCGCCAAGTTCGATCAGATGTCGGGTGCGCTTGCGACGCTCGACCTGCCAGGTGCGCATGTCATTGCGAGCCTGTGCCGCCTGCCGGCGATTGCGCGCTGCCCGGTTGCGCTGGAGCGCCGCGCGGGTTGCGCTGAGATGCCGAAGGAGTTCGCCGGGGCCGGCTCTCGAAAAACATCACCCCACGCTTGGCCCATGCCTCACGCTTTGCCGCGTCTTTCGTTTCGGCGAGTGCGACCAGCGCGCCGGCAAGTTCATCGGTGCTGAGTTGATCGGCGCCGGTAGCGATCACCAGTTCGCCAAGTTGCTGCACCTTTCGCGTTTTGAGCTCTCGCGCTTTGTCTTCCAGCGCCTTCAGTTCGGCGTCGAAGTCCCGTGGTTTACGCATAGCTGTCTCCATTGATTGTCGATGCAGCGATGATAGGTGAGAGCTTGCCGGAAGGCTTCAGGGTTGCCGAGACAGCCCGGGACGGGCTGGTCCATCCCGAGAATTTTTCGAGGGAGGGCGCGCTTATACGTCGTGCCGACGTACGCTTTGCCGTGCAAATGATCCGGTCGCGATGGCGATCTATCATCTTCACGTCAAGATCATTGGCCGCAAGGCAGGCTCAAGCGCTGTCGCGTCGGCCGCCTACCGCTCGGCGTCGCGGTTGCGTGACGAGCGCATTGATCGAAGCCATGACTTTTCAGCCAAGCGCGGCGTCGTCCATTCCGAGGTGATGTTGCCTGCGAATGCACCCGAAGCCTGGAGCGACCGCGAGAGGCTGTGGAATGATGTCGAGGCGTTCGAGGCACGCAAGGATGCCCAGCTTGCCCGCGAGGTCGAGTTTGCCCTGCCGCGTGAACTCAGCCAGGCGCAAGGCATCGAACTGGCGCGCGACTTCGTGCAGGCTGAGTTTGTCAGCAAGGGCATGGTCGCCGATCTCAATGTCCATTGGGACAGGGCAGAAGATGGCAGTCCCAAGCCGCATGCTCATGTCATGCTCACCATGCGGTCCGTCGACGAGAATGGTTTTGGCGCCAAGGTTCGAGACTGGAACGCTACCCAGCTGGTCGAGCGATGGCGCGAGCGATGGGCGGAGTTGGCCAATGAGCGCCTGGCCGAACTCGATATCGACGCCCGCATCGATCATCGCAGTCTGGAAGCGCAGGGCATTGCGCTCGAGCCGCAGACCCAGATTGGTGCGCCGGCGCAACGCATTGAGGGCAGCGGCCTTGCCGCTGGCGACATCGAAGCAGATCGCGCCGAACTGCACCGCGAGATTGCGCGCAACAATGGCGCGCGCATCATTGCTGATCCCTCCGTGGCGCTCGATGCCATCACGCATCAGCAATCGACCTTCACCCGAAAAGACATTGCGAAGTTTGCGCATCGCCACAGCGATGGGATGGAGCAGTTCAACGATGTTGTGGGAGCCATCGGCAACGCACCCGATCTGGTCGAGCTCGGCAAGGACAGGCGCGGCGAAGATCGCTTCACCACAAGGCAGATGATCGACACCGAACAGCGCCTTCACCGCGCGGCGGAGCGTATCGATTTGGACGACCGCCACGCGGTGAGTGAGGCACATCGCGAGGCAGCACTGGCGCGGGCTGCGCAACGCGGGCTTGACCTGTCAGACGAGCAGACCGATGCGCTTGCGCACATCACCGACGGCCGCGGTCTTGGTGTCGTTGTCGGCTTTGCCGGAACGGGCAAGAGCGCCATGCTGGGCGTTGCGCGCCAGGCATGGGCAGCGGCGGGCTACGAGGTTAGAGGCGCGGCACTCTCCGGCATTGCCGCCGAGAATCTGGAAGGCGGATCGGGCATCTCGTCACGCACCATCGCCAGCATGGAGCATAGCTGGGGACAGGGCAGGGATCTGCTCAACGCGCGCGATGTCCTAGTGATCGACGAGGCCGGCATGGTCGGCACGCGCCAGTTGGAGCGCGTGCTTTCCCATGCGGCGGACGTTGGCGCGAAGGTAGTGCTGGTCGGCGATCCGCAGCAGTTGCAGGCGATCGAAGCCGGCGCTGCATTCCGCTCTATCCACGAGCGACACGGCGGCGTTGAAATCGGCCAGGTGCGCCGGCAGCGCGAGGACTGGCAGCGCGATGCGACGCGCGATCTGGCATCCGGCAGGATCGGAGCTGCGATCAGCGCCTACGACACGCAAGGCATGGTGCATCAGGCTGCAACGCGCAATGAGGCGCGAGGTGAACTCGTCGAGCGCTGGGATCGCGACAGGCAGGCACATCCAGAGGCAAGCCGGATCATCCTCACCCACACAAACGACGAGGTGCGTGCCCTGAACCAGGCGGCGCGCGAGCGCATGCGCGCTGCCGGCGATCTCGGCGACGAGGTTCACGTGAATGTGGAACGAGGTACAAGCGCCTTCGCCAGCGGCGACCGGGTGATGTTCCTGCGCAACGAGCGCGGGCTCGGCGTCAAGAACGGCACGCTTGGCATCGTGGAAGAAGTCAGCGCACAGAGCATGACCGTGCGCACCGATGGCGACAGGGCAGTGCGGTTCGAGCTGAAGGACTACGCGCACATCGACCACGGCTATGCCGCGACCATTCACAAAGCTCAGGGCATGACGGTTGACCGCACCCATGTGCTCGCCACGCCGGGCATGGATGCGCATGGCAGCTACGTCGCACTGTCGCGGCATCGAGATGGGATGGAAATGCATTATGGTGGCGACGACTTCAGTACGCGGGAGCGGCTGGACCGTACGCTGTCACGGGACCGCGCCAAGGACATGGCGTCGGATTACGAGCAGATCGACCCGGCGCAACACTATGCCGAGCGGCGCGGCATCACCTTCCGACAGCGTGTGGTCGAGATTGTGCGTCGGATCGTTCCAGACAAGCTGCGCGACAGGATTGGCGGACTGCTGGACGGGTTGCGCTCGCCCGGAGACGGCGAGCCCGGCCAGGAAGGTGGGCGCGGGCCGGGAAGGGAAGATGTTGGGGTGCAGATCGGAGATGTTGGCGCCGCGCCTGGAAGAGAAGCTTTTGCTGGGGGAGCGCAGCGCGACACGCATGTGCTGGGGAACCCAGAAGCAGAAATGCGCCGAGCCCGCACCCAGGCGCTCGTGCGTCACGCGCGCGCTATCGACGCAATCCTCAGTACTGGAAATTCGGACGGACAGGGCAGTCCCGAGCACATGCGCGAATTGAGAGATGCGCGCAACGCTTTCGAGAAGGTTCGGCCGCATGGCTGGCGCGATGCCGAAGCGGCTTATGTGAAAAATCCCGGACTTGTCCGCGAGGCGGGCGCCGGCCGCGTCAGCCGCATCGTGCTTGCTCTCCAGCTTGAAACGGAAATCCGCACCGGGATGGACATCGATCCGGGCCGCCGCGCCGACCGTTTCGTCGAACGCTGGCAAAAGCTCGACCGGACGGGACGGGAGCAATATCAGGCCGGCGACATGGCCGGCTATAAGTCAACGCGCTCAGCCATGTCCGATATGGCCAGGAGCCTTGAACGCGATCCGCAGCTTGAATCCCTCCTTGCGAACCGCAAGCGTGAGCTTGGTATCAACATCGACTCCGGCCGGCGCCTCGGTGCGGAACTGGCATTCAGCCATGGCATCGGTAAGGGGCGGGGCCTTGGGCTCTGACACCCCTCCGATTTGCCGCCGTTTTCACGCCGCAGCCGGCTGAAGCGACAAACCTGATTGCGTCCAGCATTCGGTCCGTCCTGTCTGTCCCAGTAGATACCAGCAACGACCACTGAGAAGCAGGCAAGCTATGCCCGAGCCGGATCGTATCATACGCCTCAAAACAGTCCTTGCCAGGACCGGCCTGTCCCGCTCGACCATCTATCGCAAGATTGCCGAAGGCACGTTCCCTGCGCAGATCAAGATCAGTGTCAACGGGGCGGGCTGGCGTGAATCCGATATCAACCGATGGGTCGGAGATCCCGTTGCATGGCGAACAGAGCGTTAGCTCTGATTGCGAGACAGACGAACACCCGGCCCGCCGCCGTTCTCTGGGATGAACTCTATTCCCGCTGCTTCGAATGTGTTCCGTAGTGCAGAAACGGTCGTCCCCTTTAGTTGTTCTCCCCGCTCAAAGCGGGCAACCGTATCAGGTGAGACCCCGGCATTTCGAGCCAAGTCTCTCGTCCCCCACCCAAGGGCAACGCGCGCCATCTTGCACTGGATGACGTTCATTTCGTAACGTCGATACGATTTGCGTTGATCTGCATCGTCACTTGAGATATCGTAACCCTGATACGATTATGGGAGTCGCTTACTGCGGCTGCTGATGGTGTTACGACCACCCTCAGCAGCCTTGCCACGCCCCAAGCTGTTAGGAGCTCGGATCATGGCTGATTCCGACAATAGCACGACTTTGCCTTCCGTCACGACCAGTCGCCGCGATCGGCAGACCGCAAGTGAGCCTGGACATCTGGAGGATACAGACCCAGCAATTCTGCTGATGCGAGGCTGGTTGCGGGCAGAGCACGTTTCGCACGTCCTCTGCCGACTTCAGCAGCGCCTAGAGAGGCGCGTTCTCGACGCTGCAGACCCAGAAGGGATAGATGAGAAGGTCGGTTATTCAATCGCTTGCCAAGCGGAGGTAGAGGCCACAACTGCGGCTCTAAAGCTCAGGACAAACTCCCCCACATACAAGCGCGGTCGCTTCTTGGCATCGTCGCCAAGCTCGAAATCATCGCTGGCGCGGATCGCGACATCGACGATCCAACAGACTTCCCCTGGCCGCATATTGCTTCGGTGCTTGATGATTTGAAAAAAATCGTCGGGCGCTTGCCGTTCGAACGACCTGATCGATCAGTCGTTCACGCGGACTGTAGGCTCTATCAGGAGATAGCGACCGATCTGGTCGGTCTGAAAAAGCAGGCCTCGTATCTGCGCTTGGGGGAGGCGCCTGTCGTTGACATCAGCTCAGGATAGAAGTCCTTTTGTCCACCGTGCGAACCAGAGTTGTTCGTTATGACAGGTTGAGCCAGAGTAGCGGATCAGGGCGAACTATGTCCCAATAGCACGCCTTACCATCCTGTTTACGGGCGCCCATTGTGCCGAATACCTTGTCTCGCGCACGAGCGCGTCTTGCGAGGCATGGAGGAGCTCCGTTTTCTTGGGATGCTTGATAGCTGGCAACCATCCTGCCGACTGCTATCGTTTGGGTAAGAGGCCCCCGGCTATTTTTTGCCCCGTCGCAAGCTGTTACTGCAATGGTAGTGAAGTCCCGTCAGCGGGTCTTGCGCAAGGCGCCCGACCGGGCGATTCTGCGCCTTGCGCACGATTGATTGGACGTGCCTCTTTGCTCGTCGCTCGTCATCACGATGCTGACATGCGGCCGTCAAACTGGAGATCCTGGTTGCGCCGGAAGCGGGCGTTCAAGGGCATTTCCCGACGAATCATGATGATGCATCAAGTCCGGTCTCTGTCGTAGGGCCGATGGTCAGGTCCCGAAGCGCAATTAAGAAGCATGCTCGTACAAGTACGAGTACTGTCATTAACCCTTCATTCGATTGCACGTTGACGCGCGCATCTGCAAAGTTAATAATCTCCTAATATTAGGGTAGCGTTAACATCTCCCGACCGGCAACAACGAGTGATGGCGCTACTGGGGTAGGAACGCAAAGCGGCGATCATAGCCGCAGTAGCTGTCACCATTGAGCCACCACCTGTCTGTGGATAGTCATGCTTATGCTGGCAGCCGCGGGCCGGAGCGAGGGGTCGCGGCTTGGTGCAAGGTCACTCCCACCTCACCTAACTGAGCGCCGAATGCCATGAAAGGCTTCGGCATGGGGTTGTCGGCCGTCACGTGCGGCCAAAAGGGTGGGCGCCGAGTGCGTCCGTCCCCAGGGGGATGAAAATGGCTTCGACTGTTGGCACAAGCAGCAACGACAATCTGGTTGGCGGCAGCGGAGCCGACATACTATCCGGAGGCGCTGGAGACGATCGTCTGAATGGCGGATCGGGCGATGATATCCTCAATGGTGGTAGCGGCTTTGACACTGTTCTTGGCGGGTCAGGGTCGGACACGCTGATCTATAAGGCCTATGAAAACCAGTATCGCCTTGGCAGCACATTCACGAGTTCCACCCAGACAGTAACAGGTGGGACGCTGTATTCTGGAACAGACCAGATCACCAACGGGATCGTGCCTATTCAAACCCTGCTGGGCGGGAGCACTTTTTCGGGCTATGATTCCTACGATGGCGGAAACGGCGCGGTGCAACTCGGTAAGACTGGGTCCACACCCGACGTCGACACTCTGCAGATCTGGCTGAGCGCAGCTCAGTTCACCGACACGGCTATTGCGGCAGAGATCGCTTACGTCAAAAACGTTTGGCTTCCGGCACACATCAGCGCGCAAACTGGCCAGGCCGATAGCTCGAGCTACACTTTCAAGACGCTCGATCTCAAAATCACCGGTATTGAGCAGATTGTAGTTCTCAACGAACAAGGAACAACAAATCACGCGCCCTCGACGCCGACTGACAGCGACGGAGCCGTCGGCGGTAGTGTCTCGGAAGGCGCTTCCAATGGCGCCACGGTCGGGATCACGGCGATTGCAACCGATGCTGACGGTGACACAGTCACCTACAGCCTGACCGACAATGCCGGCGGCCGGTTTGGGATCAACGCCACCTCTGGCGTGGTGACGGTCGCCAATGCCGCGCTGCTCAACTACGAGACGGCGACCAGCCACACGATCACCGTACAGGCGAACGATGGGCACGGTGAAATAAGCACCCAGACCTTCACCATCGCGGTGAGCGACGTTGCGCCGTCGCAGCCGACGGACGGCAACGCTGCGGCCAACACGGTCGCCGAGGGTGCGGCCGTGGGCACRCTGGTCGGGGTGACGGCCTCGTCGAGCGACGTCAATGGCGGCACGGTGACCTATTCGCTGACCGGCGACACCTCCGGCGGAGGCTTCGCCATCAACGCCGCGACCGGCGTGGTCACCGTCGCCGATGCCAGCAAGATCGACTATGAGACCGCGGCGGGCCACGCCTATACCGTCACCGCGCNCTATTCGCTGACCGGCGACACCTCCGGCGGAGGCTTCGCCATCAACGCCGCGACCGGCGTGGTCACCGTCGCCGATGCCAGCAAGATCGACTAYGAGACCGCGGCGGGCCACGCCTATACCGTCACCGCGCAAGCCAGCGACGGCACCCTCACCAGTTCGCAGTCCTTCACCATCGCCGTCACCGACGTGGCGCCCTCGACGCCGACCGACGGCAATGCCGCGGCCAACACGGTTGCCGAGGGTGCGGCCAACGGCTCAACCGTTGGCGTCACCGCGGCCTCGACCGACGTCAACGGACCGGCGGTGACCTATTCGCTGACCGGCGACACCTCCGGCGGAGGCTTCGCCATCAACGCCGCGACCGGCGTGGTCACCGTCGCCGATGCCAGCAAGATCGACTANGGGGTGACGTCCTCGTCGAGCGACGTCAATGGCGGCACGGTGACCTATTCGCTGACCGGCGACACCTCCGGCGGAGGCTTCGCCATCAACGCCGCGACCGGCGTGGTCACCGTCGCCGATGCCAGCAAGATCGACTATGAGACCGCGGCGGGCCACGCCTATACCGTCACCGCGCAAGCCAGCGACGGCACCCTCACCAGTTCGCAGTCCTTCACCATCGCCGTCACCGACGTGGCGCCCTCGACGCCGACCGACGGCAAYGCSGCGGCCAACACGGTCGCCGAGGGTGCGGCCAACGGCTCAACCGTTGGCGTCACCGCGGCCTCGACCGACGTCAACGGACCGGCGGTGACCTATTCGCTGACCGGCGACACCTCCGGCGGATCCGCCGGAGGTGT
>NZ_LMHO01000025.1:0-30935 GCF_001428185.1 Mesorhizobium sp. Root695
CTCCTGCCAAAATCTCCTGACACAAACTGTCCAAGACACTTCAATCACATAACAAAAAACCCCGCCGAAAATCGACGGGGTTTGTCAGCAGTCTGAGGCGCCCTGAGGGGCGCCTTTTCAGTCCAGATAGCCTCGATCACCGCTTGGCAATCGGGACGTAGTCACGCTCCGGCGCACCGGTATAGAGTTGGCGCGGGCGGCCGATCTTCTGGCGCGGATCCTCGATCATCTCTTTCCACTGCGCGATCCAGCCGACGGTACGGGCGACCGCGAACAGCACGGTGAACATGGTGGTGGGGAAGCCCAGCGCCTTCAGCGTGATGCCGGAATAGAAGTCGACGTTCGGGTAGAGCTTCTTCTCGATGAAATAGGGATCGGTCAGCGCGATCTTTTCCAGCTCCATGGCGATGTCGAGCAGCGGATCGTCCTTGATGCCGAGCNTAGAGCTTCTTCTCGATGAAATAGGGATCGGTCAGCGCGATCTTTTCCAGCTCCATGGCGATGTCGAGCAGCGGATCGTCCTTGATGCCGAGCTCGCCCAAGACCTCATGCGCCGTCTTCTGCATGATCTTGGCGCGCGGATCGTAGTTCTTGTAGACGCGGTGGCCGAAGCCCATGAGCCGGAACGGGTCGTCCTTGTCCTTGGCGCGGGCGATGAACTCAGGGATGTGATCGACATGGCCTATCTCGCCCAGCATGTTGAGCGCCGCTTCATTGGCGCCGCCATGCGCCGGGCCCCACAGGCAAGCGATGCCGGCTGCGATACACGCGAACGGGTTGGCGCCCGAAGAGCCGGCGAGACGAACGGTCGAGGTCGAGGCGTTCTGCTCGTGATCGGCGTGCAGGATGAAGATGCGCTCCATGGCGCGCGCCAGCACCGGGTTGATCTTGTATTCCTCACACGGCACGGCAAAGCACATGTGCAGGAAGTTGGCGGCGAAATTCAGCTCGTTCTTCGGGTAAATGAAGGGCTGGCCGATGTGGTATTTGTAGGCCATCGCCGCGATCGTCGGCATCTTGGCGATCAGCCGCATGGAGGCAACCATGCGCTGGTAAGGGTCGGAGATGTCGGTGGAGTCGTGGTAGAAGGCCGACAGTGCGCCGACCACGCCGCACATCACCGCCATCGGATGCGCGTCACGGCGGAAGCCGGTGAAGAAGCGCGACATCTGCTCGTGCACCATGGTGTGGCGCGTCACGCGGTAATCGAAATCGTCCTTCTGCGCCTTGGTCGGCAATTCACCGTAGAGCAGGAGATAGCAGACCTCGAGGAAGTCGCCGTGTTCGGCCAATTGGTCGATCGGATAGCCGCGGTGCAAGAGGATGCCTGCGTCGCCGTCGATGAAGGTGATTTCGGATTCGCAGCTTGCCGTCGAGGTGAAGCCGGGATCGTAGGTGAAGGCACCGGTGGTGGAGTAGAGCGAGGCGATGTCGATGACATCGGGCCCGACCGAACCGCTTCGCACCTTGAATTCGTGGGTCTTGCCAGCGAATTCAAGCGTTGCCGTGGCCTCCTGGGTCTTGCCGCCCAAATCCAGTTTCTTCGCAGCTTCGGTCATTGCAAACTCCTTGTTGTTTCCTCATGCCGGCAAAGGCAAAATTCTGCAAAGCGACACGTCGAAATCACCGCTATGCGCGTATTCGCCACCGCATTTCAGGAGGTGCGTGCCAGATTGGGCCAAGGCCTAATGTTGCACTGCGAAACCCGCCTTTCAATGCCAATCTTCTTGGGCCAGTTTGCTCCTAATCGATTTGATCTTCTATGCGCGCCAGGCTTTCCTCGCGACCGAGCACGGCAAGCACATCGAACACGCCCGGCGAGGTGCTCTTGCCGGTCAAAGCGGCGCGCAAAGGCTGGGCCACGGCGCCGAGCTTGTGGCCACCAGCCACTGCAACCTCGCGGATCGCGGCCTCCGCTGCAGCGGCCGTCCACTCACTTGCAAGTGCGTTCAAAGCTTCGTGAGCGCCGCGCAGGATCTTGCGGGCATGGTCATTGAGCAGAAGGGCGGCCTTGTCATCGATCGGCAGCGGTCGCGTGGCAAACAAGAAGGCTGCGCCATCGACGAGTTCGACCAGCGTCTTGGCGCGCTCCTTCAGGCCCGGCAGTGCTGCCAGCAACTGCGCCTTGTTGCTGTCGTTCAGGCGTGAAGCCATCGCCGGGCCACCCTCGAGATAGGGCAAGGTGGCGATGAAGATGTCGAACAGCTCGGCGTCGCTCATACGGCGCATATGCGCGCCGTTGATCGCCTCGAGCTTGGCGAAGTCGAAGCGGGCCGCGCCCTTGTTGACGTCGCCGATGTCGAACCAGGAGATCATGTCCTTGATCGACATGATCTCGTCGTCGCCATGGCTCCAGCCAAGGCGCGCCAGGTAGTTGAGCAGCGCCTCCGGCAGGTAGCCCATGGCGCGATAGGCCTCGACGCCGAGCGCGCCGTGCCGCTTCGACAGCTTGGCGCCATCGGCGCCGTGGATCAGCGGGATATGCGACATGGACGGCACCTCCCAGCCCATGGCGTTGTAGATCACGGTCTGGCGGGCGGCATTGGTCAGATGGTCGTCGCCACGGATGATGTGGGTGACGCCCATGTCATGGTCGTCGACGACGACGGCATGCATATAGGTCGGGTTGCCGTCCGAACGCAGGATGATGAAATCATCGAGATCCTTGTTGGGAAAGCGCACCTCGCCCTGGACGCGGTCATGGACGATGGTCTCGCCCTCGGTCGGCGCCTTGATGCGGATGGCGCCCTTGGCGCCTGCAGGCGCCTCTGAGGGGTCGCGGTCACGCCAGCGGCCGTCATAGCGGGGCGGCAGGCCCTTGGCTCTGGCGGCCTCGCGCATTGCCTCCAACTCGGCCGGCGTCGCGTAGCAATAATAGGCCTTGCCCATGCGCACCAGTTCCTCGGCCACCTCGCGGTGGCGCGGCGCACGCTCGAACTGCGACACCGGCTCGCCGTCCCAGCTGAGGCCGAGCCAGGAAAGTCCGTCGAGAATGGCAGCGGTGGCGGCTTCGTTGGAGCGTTCGCGGTCGGTGTCCTCGATGCGCAGCAGCATCGTGCCGCCGGTGTGCTTTGCATACAGCCAGTTGAACAGCGCCGTGCGCGCCCCGCCTATGTGCAGGTAGCCGGTGGGCGAGGGGGCAAAACGGGTGACGACCTTGTCGGACATGGAACTCTCGGAAACCATCTGAAGCGGGGTGTTGTCGCGCGGACTTTCGCGCGCCCGGCGTTCATGTAGCATAGGGTGTCGAGGGCGCAAGGGGCAGACCCGATGGCTGGACGAAGCCGGGGCTCGGATCAGGGCGAGGACGCCGCTATTGGCGTCAGCGAACGGTCCCTCTTTGCGCCTCTGCCAGCCCCGCTGCCGCCGCCGTCGCCCCTTGTGCCGGCTCCCGGCAAAGCGCCCGTACAAGCGGATGTCGCCGCCTCTATTCCAGTTGCCGAAACCGACAGGGTCGTGCGCGTGCGCCGGCGAATCGGCCGGATTTCACTGCGTCGCCTGCGCCACAGCGTAGCCACTGCGGCTGGCCTGGAACTCGACCGAGGCATCGCTTTCCTGCTGGTGCCGGTCTGTCTGGCAGTCGGAGCGATCGGCTACTTTTCGCTGGCGGCGGAGCCTGACTTTGCCAAGCCCGTCGCGGTCGTCGCCCTTGCCGCCCTATGTGCGGGGGTCTCGCGTTCCTGGCCAAAGACCCATCTGTGCTTCATGGCGGCACTTTTGTGCGCGCTGGGTCTGCTCGCTGCAAAGGTCGAGACATGGCGGGCAGGCACACAGATGCTGGGTTCGGAAATCTCGACGCAGGTGACCGGCCGGGTTGTCTCGCTCGACCGGATGGAGACCGGTCGCGTCCGGCTGACCATCGACGTGACGTCGACCGCAAGGCCGAAATTGCGCTATGCGCCCGAGCGGGTGCGGCTTTCGGCACGAAAGATCCCGGCAGACACAACCGCCGGGTCCCTGATCACGGGATATGCCAAGCTGTTGCCGCCGACGGGTCCGGTGCGGCCGGACAGCTACGACTTCTCCTTCGACAGTTATTTCGCAGGCATCGGCGGCAGCGGGTTCTTTCTCGGCAATCCAAAGCTTGTCGTCACTGATGACGGCGACATGCCGCTGTCGGCCCGCCTTTCCTCTCGCGTGGAAAATGCCCGTGAAGCGATTGCCGATCATATCAGGGCCAGCGTCGGTGGCGCCGAAGGCGAGATCGCCGCTGCGCTGATCGTCGGGGTGCGCGCCGGCATTCCCGATGAAATCAATGAAGCGATGCGGCGTACCGGCATCTACCACATTATCTCCATCTCCGGGCTGCACATGGCGCTGGTCGCCGGCACCATCATGGGTTTGCTGCGCGGTGCCTTCGCCCTGTTCCCGGACTTTTCCGCGCGCCGTCCGGTCAAGAAATATGCCGCCGCCGCGGCATTGCTTTCGATCGCCGCCTATCTCATCATCTCAGGCGTCGTGGTTGCCGCCGAGCGCAGCTTCATCATGCTGGCAGTGATGCTGATTGCCGTGCTGTTCGATCGGGCAGCACTCACCATGCGCAATCTGGCGATCTCGGCGATCGCCGTCATCGTGGTGTCGCCGCATGAAGTGGTCGGCCCAAGTTTTCAGATGTCGTTCGCGGCGACTGCCGCGCTGGTCGGCGCCTATGCCGGCTGGTCGGATCATCGCGCGGGGAAAACCAGACCGCCTCCGCCAAAGCGATCCTTACCTGGCTTCCTGACGCGAAAGTTCCTGCTGGCGGCGGGTGGCCTTGCCATGACCTCGATCATCGCCGGCAGCGCCACTGCGCTGTTTGCCATCTGGCATTTTCAGCGCGTGTCGCCGCTCAGCCTGTTTGCCAATCTGGCCATCATGCCGATTGTCTCGGTCGTTATGCTGCTTGCCGTGATCAGCGCACTGACGATGCCCTTTGGCGCCGATGGACCTTTTTTGTATCTGATGGGCGAGGGCCTGACGGCGATGGTCACCATATCGGCGTGGATCTCCGAGCGTTCGCCTGTCGATGGGGTCGGATTGATTTCGCAGCAGTCTGTCCTGCTGGTGGCGATTGCCCTGGTCATCGCGACGATGGCGACGACACGGCTGCGGCTCGCGGCTCTTCCCTTTGCGCTTGCCGGCCTGCTGACCGTCTCGGATGCGCGCACGCCCGACGTGCTGATCTCGGAGGACGCCCGACTGGTTGCGTTGCCGATCGGCGGCGGCGAGCTCGCCGTCAGCCGCGCACGGCCGAACGAATTCACCGTCGACAACTGGAAACGCGCACTGACATCCGAAACCATCGTCGTGCCGGAGGTGTTCGACAAGGGCGATGGGCAATTCGAGATCGCGGATGCCCCGGAACTGCCGCCGGGATCGCCGTTCTATTGCACCTCGGGCGTCTGTCTGGCCAGGCACACGTCCGGTGCGATCATTGCCTATGTCGAAGACCGAAAAGACACCTGGAAAGCCTGCGGCTTTGCCGAGCTGATCGTTGTCAATGACGCCACGGCCTATGACGCCTGTCACAATCCGCTGGTTCTCGTCATCACCAAGCGACAACTGGCTCGCAAAGGCAGCGCTGCCATCTTCTTCGATCGCCAGTCGGCGACCACGCCGGCAACCGTCAGCTTCGCGGTGGACAGGCCTTACCGGCCCTGGCATGTACAACGCAAATTCTCACGCGAGGCGAGGGGACTGCCGCCCTTCAAGGGACCAGAGAAGCCAGTGGTTAAACCGCAGCCACCTCAGTAGCGGCGGATCAGGCCGACGAGCTTGCCTTGCACCTTGACCCTGTCCGGGCCGAAAATACGGGTTTCATAGGCTGGATTGGCGGCTTCGAGAGCAATCGAGGCGCCCTTGCGGCGGAACCGCTTCAGCGTCGCTTCCTCTTCATCCACCAGCGCCACGATGATTTCGCCGGGGCTCGCCGTATTGGCATTGCGGATTATGACGGTATCGCCGTCGAAGATGCCGGCATCGATCATCGAGTCGCCCTTGACCTCAAGGGCATAGTGCTCGCCGCCCATGATCATGTCCGGCGGCACAGAAATCGAATGCGTCTGATGCTGGATGGCATCGATCGGCACACCTGCCGCGATGCGGCCCATCACCGGGATCGAAATGGCGGAGACCACGTCGTCGTCATTGCCGGCCGAAGACATCCGCGAAGGCGCCGGCTTGAGCTGCCGGCCAAGGCCGCCTTGACCAAGACTGCCCTGGATAATGCTTGGCGAGAACTTTTTTGCCGCGTTGAGGCCGGGCGCGATCGAATCCGGCAGCCGCAACACTTCCAGCGCGCGTGCCCGGTTGGGCAGCCGCCGAATGAAGCCGCGCTCCTCTAGAGCTGTGATTAGCCGGTGAATCCCGGATTTGGAGGCAAGATTGAGCGCCTCCTTCATCTCGTCGAAGGATGGCGGAATGCCGCTTTCCTTCAGGCGTTCATGGATGAACATCAGCAGTTCGTGTTGCTTGCGCGTCAGCATGGCGGCCCCCAAGGTACCGGAAATCAGAATCAGAAAAACAAACCCAGAACAAACACTATCTGTTCCAGTTGTGTTCCGCAACTGTTTAAAGTTTAATGAATTTGTTAAGATGGCGGAAATTTTTCGGTGTTGGAAAACGGGCCTCGTTGACGACTGTCTGCCGTCACGTTGCGCTTTCTGGCATTGAAATTGTTATGGTTAATGGCCTGTGGTCCATGCCGAGCTCAGTGTTGGCATGAGCTGTCGATAGGCCCCTCGAATGTGGGTATTTCAGCTTTTCGGGCGTTCGTTCGCAGTGAACGAAACGAAGCCAAAATGCCAACCTTGGTTAATTATCGCGGCTGGCGCTGGCCCCCAGCAATGAACGCATTTGCGAGCTGGAAATTCGTCCCTCGGTCATATGACTTGGGGAGAGCCGGCGACGACAGATCGTCGAAAGGGCTGCGTCAGGTGACAGCCTCCTTGACGGCGAAACGCTGGTCCTTCCATGCACCCGTGCGCAGAATGTCTTCCAGCACCTCGACCGCCAGCCACACATCCTTGTAGCCGACATAGAGCGGTGTGAAGCCGAAACGGATGGTCGATGGCGCGCGGAAATCACCGATCACCCCACGCTCGATCAGCGCCCGCATGATTTGATAGCCGTGATCGTTATGGAACGACACTTGGCTGCCGCGCTTGGTCGCGTCGCGGGTGCTCTCCAGCGTGAGACCATAGGCGCCGCACTTCTCTTCGACGAGCTGGATGAACAGTTCGGTCAGCGCGACGCTCTTCTTTCGCAATGCCGCCATGTCGACGTCGTTCCAGATGGCAAGCGCGCCTTTGAGCGCCCGCATCGACAGGACCGGCTGCGTGCCGCACAGAAAGCGGCGGATGCCGGTGCCGGCAACATAACCCTGTTCGAAGGCAAAGGGCCGCGCATGCCCCCACCAGCCACTGAGCGGCTGGCTGATATCGCCGTGGTGGCGCTTTGCGGCATAGATGAAGGCAGGCGCGCCCGGACCGCCGTTGAGGTACTTGTAGGTGCAGCCGATGGCGAAATCGGCATTTGCATGGTCGAGTTCGACCGGCAGAGCGCCCGCGGTGTGGCAGAGATCCCAGACGATCAGCGCTCCGGCCGCATGAGCCTTGCGCGTCAGCGCCGCCATGTCGCGCAGTTCACCCGATTTGTAATTGACGTGGTTGACCACCACCACCGCGACGCTTTCGTCGATCAGCTCTTCGATGGTTGGCGCGTCGACGCCAGCGAGGCGCAGCACGACGCCATCCCGGGTCGAGGCCACGCCTTCGGCGATGTACAGGTCGGTGGGAAAACTATCACCCTCGGCGACGATGGCCAACCGGCCGGGCCGCATCTCCAGCGCCGCATGCAGCACCTTGTAGATGTTGGCCGACGTCGTGTCGCAGACGACGGTCTGGCCGGCCGCGGCTCCGATCAGGCGTCCGATCTGGTCGCCGAGTTCGATCGGCATGTCGAACCATCCGGCTGTGTTCCAGGCTCGGATGAGATCCTGGGCCCATTCCTGGGTCGCCGCCTGCTGCAGCTCGCCAAGAGCGGCATGCGACGCTGCCCCCAGTGAATTGCCGTCGAGATAGATCACCCCCTCTGGCAAAATGAAACGATCGCGCATGGCACGCAGCGGATCCGTGGCATCCATCGCTTCGATTGCAGCCAGATCAGGAATTCCACCCATGGTCAGTCAGTCCTCTGTTGTTCGCGAAGGGTTTTCCGCCACAGACGCGTCCCCTCGGTGTGCCTGAATTTCGATGTCAGAGCCTTGTGCGGACCGTCCACAGCTCCGGGAACAGCACGACCTCGAGCATCTTCTTCAGATACGAAGCACCCGACGTGCCGCCGGTGCCGCGCTTCAGGCCGATGATGCGCTCGACCGTGGTAACGTGATTGAAGCGCCAGCGGCGGAAATAATCCTCGAAGTCGACCAGCTTCTCGGCCAGTTCGTAGAACATCCAGTAGCGCTGCGGATCGCGGTAGATGGTCTGCCAGGCGACCAGGACCTCTTCATCTTCGGTTCGCGTCTCACGCCAGTCCGTGCGCCTGGCATCGGCGCCGATGTCGAACCCGTTGCGCGCCAGAAGCAGCAGTGCCTCGTCATAGAGCGAAGGCTCGGCCAGGATCGCCTCCAGCTTCCCGCTGAGGTCCGGCCGGTGCTTATGCGGCCCGAGCATGGCCAGGTTGCGGTTGCCGGCCATGAATTCGATGGCGCGATACTGCCAGGACTGAAAACCCGAGGACTGGCCGAGCGCATCGCGGAACTCGGTGTACTCGCTGGGCGTCATCGTCCGCAGCACGTCCCAGGCATTGTTCAGTTGCTCGAAGATGCGCGCGACGCGCGACAGCATCTTGAAGCTCGGCTCGAGCCGGTCGGCTCGGATCGAACGGATCGCAGCGCCAATCTCATGCAGGGCGAGCTTCATCCACAGTTCGGAGGTCTGATGCTGGATGATGAACAGCATCTCGTCATGCGCCGACGACAGCGGCGTCTGGGCCTCCAGCACTTTCTCCAGGTGCAGATAGTCGCTGTAGGACATGCGCTCCTTGAACGACATCTGCGCGCCTTCGGACGCCGGATCGTAGGGCTCGCTCAATTGATTTTCTCCGTACGCAGCCGGAAGCGCTGGATCTTGCCGGTCTGGGTCTTGGGCAGAGCGGCGATGAATTTCACTGACCGTGGATATTTGTAAGGGGCGATCGTCGCCTTGACGTGGTCCTGCAGGCGCTTGGTGGTCAACGCGTCAGGGGCCACGCCCTGCGCCAACACGACATGCGCCTCGACGATCTGGCCGCGCTCGGCATCGCCGGCGCCGATGACAGCGCATTCGGCGACGTCCGGATGCGACAGCAGTGCCGCCTCGACCTCGGGGCCGGCGATGTTGTAGCCGGCGCTGACGATCATATCGTCTGAGCGCGCGGCGAAATGGAAGAAGCCGTCCTCGTCCTGCGTGAAGGTGTCGCCGGTGAGGTTCCAGCCGTCGCGGACGTAGTCCTTCTGCCTGTCATCGGCCATGTAGCGGCAGCCGGTCGGGCCACGCACCGCCAGCCTGCCGGTCGCACCGCGCGGCAACTCGCGCATCTCGTCGTCGACGATGCGCGCCTCGTAGCCGCCCACCGGCTTGCCGGTCGACGCAGGCTTCATGTCGCCAAAACGGTTGGAGATGAATATGTGCAGCATTTCGGTGGCGCCGATGCCATCGAGGATCGGCTTGCCGGTCTTTTGCGTCCACTCTTCGAAAACCGGACCGGGCAAGGTTTCGCCGGCCGAAACGGCGACGCGCAGCGACGACAGGTCGGCCCCTTCATCCATGGCCTTCAGCATGGCGCGGTAGGCGGTCGGCGCGGTGAAGGAGATGGTCGCTTTGTAGGTCTCGATGATGTGGATCATGTTGGGTGGCGTCGCCTGCTCCAGCAACGTCGCCGCCGCACCGAAGCGCAGCGGGAAAATCGCGAGCCCGCCAAGACCGAAGGTGAAGGCCAGCGGCGGCGAGCCGACGAAGATGTCGTCCGGCGTCACCTGGAGGATTTCGCGGGCGTAGGCGTCGGCGATGATCAGGAGGTCGCGGTGGAAATGCATCGTCGCCTTCGGCACGCCTGTCGTGCCCGAGGTGAAGCCAAGCAGCGCGACGTCGTCGCGGCCGGTGTCGACGGCGCTGAACGTCACCGGCTTGTCGAGCGCGGCACGATCGAGTTCGGCATCATGGTTGGCGGTGCCGTCGAAACCGATGACCTGTTTGAGGAATGCGCTGTCCTTGGCGCAGGCGGTCATCTCGTCCATCAGCCTGGTGTCGCAGAGCGCGACGGTGATCTCCCCCTTGTCGACGATCTTGGCGAGTTCGCCGGCGCGCAGCATCGGCATGGTGTTGACGACCACGGCGCCGACCTTGGTGGCTGCCAGCCAGCAGGCGACCATGGCGGGGTTGTTGGCCGAACGGATCAGCACCCGGTTGCCCGGCTTGACGCCATAATTCTCGACCAGTGCGTGGGCCAGCCTGTTCGTCCAGTCGGACAGTTCCTTGTAGGTGCGGCGGCGGCCGTTGCCTATCAGCGCGGTGTGGTCGCCCAGGCCTTTCTCGACCAGCCGGTCGGTCAGTTCGACGCCGGCGTTGAGGCGTTCGGGATAGTCAAAGCCATCGAGCAGGATATCCGGCCATTGTTCCGGCGGCGGCAGGTGATCGCGCGTGAACGTGTCGATATGCGCTGAAGGCCCAAGCATGTCGCCGCTATCCCGTCTGCTGGACGGCCAGTGCGCGAGGCGCCTGGCCGGATGTGATGGATCTAAAGGTCCTGCTATTGAGGAGGCTTCGTGCCGCCGTTCCACCTGCTCGGGGATGCCCGGAAAGAGTCCACATCTGCAGGTTTTGAGCCGCACAGCAGACCTCCCATTGTCGGCTGTTCGTCGGGGCAGGATCGCATCAGTCGAAATTTGTTTCAAGCCTAAAATGTTTTTGTTCTGGAGCATTGACGCACGGCACGGCGGTGGCCATTGCTAGCGTAGAAACGATGCCATTCCGGGGGAGGGGTGCCGATGCTCGAACGTCACATTGCCGATTGGGACAGCGCCTATGCCAACGGCGCGAACATCGCCGGCAGCGACCGCTGGCCAGCCGCCTGGGCGGAACCGGCGCAAGCGTTTCGCAATGCGCTTTCGGCAGAGGGCCGGGCACGGCTCGACATTGCCTATGGTGACGGACCGCGCAATCGGTTCGATCTTTTCCTTCCCAAGGCCGCTCCCAAGGGGCTCGTGGTGTTCATCCATGGCGGTTACTGGCTGGAGTCCGACAAGAGTACCTGGTCGCACCTAGCCAATGGCGCGGTCGGCAATGGCTTCGCCGTGGCGATGCCGTCCTACACGCTGTGCCCGGACATACGCATCGCCGGCATCGTCAGCGAAATCGGTGCGGCGATCGGCAAGGCAGCGGCAATGGTCGGGGGACCGCTGATGCTGACCGGACATTCGGCCGGCGGCCATCTTGCCAGCCGCATGATAACGACAACCACGCCTCTGACGGCCGATGTGGCGCGGCGCATACGCCATGTCGTTTCGATCTCAGGCGTTCATGATTTGCGTCCGATCATGCGCACCGAGATGAACGCGACACTGGCCATCGACGAGAAGGAGGCGCTGGCGGAAAGCCCGGCCCTGCTGCGTCCCATGAATGGGACCCGCATCACCTGCTGGACCGGTGGTGGCGAGCGCGCCGAGTTCCTGCGCCAGAATGCGTTGCTTGCCAACATCTGGACCGGCCTTGGCGCCACCACCAGCGCCGTGGTCGAGCCCGATCGGCATCATTTCGATATTGTCGACGGCCTTGCCGATCCGGCGCATCCGCTGACCCGGACGTTGATCTCGGAATAGAGCCAAGATCATTTTATCTTCTGTTATTAATGGCTTGCCTGCGATTCTTCAGCGCAGCATCAGCACGCTGCAAGCTTCGCCCGCAGCCGCTGCCGGGGCAAACGGTGCCCGCACGATCAGCCCGTTGGCGTCGGCCAGCATTCTCAGCATCGAGGAATCCTGGATTCCGAACGGCGTCGCCACCAGCGCGCCGTCATCTTCCCTGACCACGGCCCGCACATAGTCCTGGCGCAGGTCGTTGGCCGGCATTGCGGTGCCCAATCGCGCCGGGCGTATGTCCTGTCGATGATTGCGGCCGCCGAGCCGCGCCAGCAGCGGCTTCAGGAACAGCTGCGAGCAGACCAGGCTCGCCACCGGGTTGCCGGGCAGGCCGATGCACCTGATATCGCCGAGGCGCCCGAACATCAGCGGCTTGCCGGGGCGCATGGCGATCTTCCAGAAGCCGAGCGTCATACCTTCGCCGGTCAGTACGTCGTGGATCAGGTCGTGATCGCCGACCGAGGCGCCACCAAGCGTGACGATGACGTCCGCACCGGCCGCAACCGCTTGTCTGACCAGCGCGGCGATGGCCTCCTTGCGATCGGCGGCAATGCCGAGATCGAGCGCGCGGGCGCCGACCGATTGCGCTGTCGCGGCGACACCATAGGCATTGGAGGAGACGATCTGGTCCGGCCCGAGATCGCTGCCGGGCGGCAACAATTCGTCGCCGGTGGCGATGATGGCTACCAGCGGCCGTTTTACCACGCTGACCCGGGGATGGTTGGCCGATGCCGCCAACGAGAGCGCCGCCGGGTCGAGCACGCGGCCTTGTTCCAGCAGCGCGTCGCCTTTCGAAAAGTCGAGGCCGATGCGGCGGATGTTGCGTCCTTCAGCGGTGGGTTCGATCACTTCGATGTCGCCGTCACCGAGATCCCGGACATTTTCCTGGATGACGATGGTATCGGCGCCTTCGGGCAGCGGCGCGCCGGTGAAGATGCGCACGGCCTGTGCCTTGCCGACCGTGCCGTCAAAACCACGCCCGGCCGGCGCCATGCCGATCACTGAAAGCCGCGACGGCACCGACGCCACATCCTTGGCGCGGGCCGCGTAGCCATCCATGGCGGAAGCATTGAAAGGCGGTTGGGTGCGCAGCGAGACGACCGGTTCCGCCAGCACACGATCCGCGGCCTCGAAGAGCGGAACGCTTTCACCGGCCAGCGGCGCAGCGCCTTCCAGCAGGCGCTCGAGCGCCTCGGCGACCGGAACCAGCGCCATTAGGAACTCGCCTTGTAGTCGCCCGACTTGCCGCCGGTTTTTTCGACCAACCGGATGCCGGAGATGACCATCGCACGATCCACCGCCTTGGCCATGTCGTAGATGGTCAGGCAAGCCACAGAGGCGGCCGTCAAAGCTTCCATCTCTACGCCCGTCTTGTCGGTGACACGCGCAAGTGCTGTGACTTTCAGGCCGGGCAAAGCATGGTCCGGCTCGATGTCGACGGAAACCTTGGTCAGCAGCAGCGGATGGCAGAGCGGGATCAGTTCATGGGTCTTCTTAGCCGCCATGATGCCGGCGATCCGCGCGGTGCCGAGCACGTCGCCCTTCTTGGCGTTGCCGGCGAGGATCATCTTCAGGGTCTCGGGCTGCATCGCGACAAAGCCTTCGGCGATTGCCGTGCGCGTCGTCTCTGCCTTGTCGCCGACATCGACCATGTTGGCCTCGCCCTGGGCGCCAAGATGGGTGAGGGTGGCAGTCATTGTCAGATAGCCTCGACTGGCGCCTTGCCTGTCAGCAGCAGGTGCGTCGCCGTGGTGACGTCCTGCTGCCGCATCAGGCTCTCGCCGACAAGGAACGTGCCGATGTCGCTCTTTTGCAGTCTGAGGCAGTCGTCATGCGAGAAAATACCGCTCTCGCTGACCAGCAAGCGGTCGGCCGGCACCATCGTCGCCAGCCGCACCGAAGTGTCGAGGCTGGTCTCGAATGTGCGCAGATTGCGGTTATTGATGCCGATCAGCCGCGACGACAGTTTTAGCGCGCGCTGTGTCTCGGCCTCGTCATGCACTTCGATCAGCGCATCCATGCCGAGTTCGAACGCTGTCGTTTCGAGGTCGCTGGCCAGGGCGTCGTCGACGCTTGCCATGATGATCAGGATGGCATCCGCGCCCCAGGCGCGGGCTTCGAAGACCTGATACGGATCGAACAGGAAATCCTTGCGCAGCGCGGGCAGGGCGACGGCGGCTCGCGCCCTGGTGAGAAACTCCGGCGCGCCTTGGAAGGACGGCGCGTCGGTCAGCACTGAAAGACAGGCAGCACCACCCTTGGCATAGGCCTGCGCCAGCGCCGGCGGGTCGAAATCGGCACGGATCATGCCCTTGGAGGGACTCGCCTTCTTGATCTCGGCGATCAGCGCAAAGGCGCCTGATTTGCGCTTCGCTTCGAGCGCGGCAAGAAAGCCGCGCGGTGCGTCCGCATCCTTCGCCCGCGCCTTGATTTCGGCGAGCGGCACGCGTGCTTTTGCCGCCGCGATCTCATCGCGCTTGTAGGCCTCGATTTTGCGAAGAATGTCAGACACGTTTTATCCGTTCGAAATCTCGACCAGCCTGTCGAGCACTTGCAGGGCCCGGCCGCTGTCGATGGCCTGTACGGCTGCCGCGATGCCGTCGGTTAGCGTCGTCGCCTTGCCTGCCACCACCAGCCCGGCGCCGGCATTCATCAGCACGGTGTCCCGGTAGGCGCCGGCAGCGCCGCCCAGCATGTCGCGCAATGCCTTGGCGTTGTAGGCCGCGTCACCGCCGCGCAATTCATCCTTGGTATGGCGCGCCAGCCCAACCACTTCGGGCGTCAGCGTGAAGCTGCGGATCTCGCCGCCGATCAGTTCGGCCACCTGCGTCTCGCCGGTGGTGGTGATCTCGTCATAGCCGTCGCCGTGGACAACCCAGGCATGCTCGGTGCCCAGCGCCTTCAGCGTCTCGGCCACCGGCAGGATCCACTCCGGCAGGAACACGCCGACCATCTGCCGCTTGACACCGGCAGGATTGGAAAGAGGCCCTAGCAGATTGAAGATGGTGCGGGTGCCGAGTTCGACGCGGGTCGGACCGACATGCTTCATCGCCGGATGGTGCGCGGGCGCGAACATGAAACCGACGCCTGCCTCATGGATGCAGCGGCCGATGAATTCGGGCGAGATGTCGATCTTGACGCCGAGCGCAACCAGCACGTCGGCGGCTCCTGTCAGAGACGACAGACCGCGATTGCCATGCTTGGCGACCGGTACACCGCTGCCGGCAATGACGAAGGCCGATGCCGTCGAAATGTTGAGGCTGTGGGAATTGTCGCCGCCCGTGCCGACGATATCGATGGCGCCGTCAGGTGCGTCGACGCGCAGCATCTTGGCGCGCATAGTGGCGACGGCGCCGGAAATCTCGCTCACCGTCTCGCCGCGCACGCGCAACGCCATCAGGAAGCCGCCGATCTGGCCGGGCGTGGCGTCACCCGACATGATGATGTCGAAGGCCTCGCGCGCTTCCTCGAAGGAAAGCGCGCTTCCGGTCGCGACTTTGGCGATATGGGTTTTCAGCGCGCTCATCTTGTCGAGGCTTGGGCAACGGCGGCCTGATCGATGCGAACGTCGTACTGCGTTTGCAACTGCGCCACCAGTTGATCGAGCAGATCATCCGACATGCCGGAAGTGAAGGATTTCTGCGCATCGTCCGGCACCGAGCTGGCATCGGCCCCCGCGGGCTCGAACACTTCGGCGACCTTGTACAGGATCTGCCCGTCGCCGGTGGGCGAGGGGATCAAGCCGGAGCCGCCTTCGCCGACGCCGAACATCGCTGCCGCACCCTCCTTGCCGAAATCGACATCGTCGGCCTCGCGCTTGACGCCGCGCTTGGTCTGCTTCTCCAGCTTGAGCTCACTGGCAATGACGTCGAGCGTGGCACCGGCCTTGAGCCGCTTTTCGAGCTCGTCCGCCTTGGCGGCGAGCCGCTTGGTGGTCTCGGCCGCCGTCCAGTCGGCGACGGCTTTCTGACGAACCTCGTCCAGCGTGCGGTCGCGAGCCGGCGTGACAGAAGCCACTTCGTAGAAGACAAAACCATTGTCCGCCGTGGTCAAAGGTTCGTTCTCCGTGCCGGGTTCGGCGTCGAAGACAGCCTTGATCAGTTCCGGCGATTGCGGCAGGTCCTTGACGATGCTCGCGTCAGGCCGCAATCCGCTGCGATCGATGGCGTCGATGGTGATGAGCTTCAGCTTCAGCTTGGTGGCGGCGTCGGCCAGCGAACTGCCGGCGGCGCGGGTATCTTCATAGCGGTCACGCACGTCCAGAAGGATGCGGCTTGCCTCGCCCAGCGCCAGGTCCTTGCGGATCTGGTCGGACACCTCGGTCAGCGGCTTCACCACCTCGGGCTTGATTTCGGTGACGCGCAGCAGCACCGGGCCAAAGGCGCCCTGCACGACCTGACTGACTTCATTGGCATTGAGCGCGAAGGCTGCGTCGGCGACAGCCTTGTCGGCGATCTTGTCCTTGGCCAGCGTGCCGAGCAGCGTATCGGCCGGGGTCTTGCCTTCCGCAGTGACGAGCTTGTCGAAGGTGGCGCCGGCCTTGAGCGAATCGAGCGCAGCCTTGGCCGCATCCGGCGTCTTGAACACAAGCTGCTCGATGGTGCGCAGTTCCGGCGTGGTGTAACGCGCCTTGTTCTTGTTGTAGTCGTCGCTGACTTGTTGGTCGCTGACGGCGGTCGTATCCATGATGTCGACCGGTTCAAGCCTGACATAGGAGAATTTGCGGTATTCGGGTGCCGCGTATGTCTTCTTGTTTGCTTCGAAATAGGCCGAAAGCACGCTGTCGGACGGCGCCTGGATCGGCTCGACCAGTGCCTTGGGCAGTATCAAATAGTCGATGGTGCGGTCTTCGCCGCGATAGAGCGCAACCGCCTTGAAGAAAGTTTCCGGAGCCTTGAGGCCATCCGAAACCGCCTCGACGATCTGCTGGCGCACTGCCACCTGGGCACGGTTCTTGAGATAATCCTCGGGCCGCATGCCAATCTGGCGCAGCATGTATTCGAATGTTTTGCGGTCGAACTGACCGCCTGGCCCCTTGAAGGCCGGATCTTCGCGCGTCAACTCGGCCAGCCGGTCCTTGGACAGTCCGAGGCCCAGCTTGCGGGCCTGTTCATCGAGGACGGCGCCCGAGACGAGTTGGGCCAGCACCTGGTTGTCGACGCCGAGCGCCTTTGCCTGTTCGTGGCTGAGACGCTGGCCGAACTGCTGCGACATGACGGCGAGCTGGCGATCATAGGCGAGGCGGTATTCGTTGATCGACACTTTGGTGCCGCCGGCGGTTATGACCGAATCATGGCCGGCGAAACCGCCCATCAGCCGTCCGGAAATGCCCCAGACCATAAAGCTGAGCACCAGCAACACCAACAGCCCCTTCGCGACCCAGGTGCCTGCCGCGCTTCTCAATATACCAAGCATTTTTACTTCCGATTTATGCGCATTTTCGCATGCGCCGAGTCTGAAACAAGCGCAATAGCGCCCTTCCGGTCCACTGTCGATTGCTTTGTGGCCTGATTTTGGTAGTGAGAGCCAGAGCCCGATATCGCCCGGAGAAGCAAACCCATGACACCAGGAATTCGCCCGCTCGTCGCCGGCAACTGGAAAATGAACGGCACCAATGCCTCGCTCAACGAGCTCAGGATGATCGGCAACGGTTTCATGAGTGGGCTCGATGCGGAGACCGAAGCGCTGGTTTGCGTTCCCGCAACCCTGCTTGCCCACGCCGCGGAGATCCTTTCGCGCACGCCGGTGCATGCCGGCGGTGAGGATTGCCACACCAAGGAGAGCGGCGCCTACACCGGTTGCATCTCGGCGGAAATGCTGAAAGATGCGGGCGCGAGCCATGTCATTGTTGGCCATTCCGAATGCCGCGAGCAACGCGGCGAGGATGACGCGACGGTCCAGGCCAAGGCCTCCGCCGCCTGGCGCGCCGGGCTTGTGGCCATCATTTGCATTGGCGAGACGCAGCAGCAGCGTGAATCGGGCGCCGCGCTGGACGTGCTGTCGCGGCAGGTCGACGGCTCGGTGCCGCCAAGCGCCACCCCGTCCAACACCATCATCGCCTATGAGCCGGTATGGGCGATCGGCACCGGCCTGACGCCGACCGCCGCCGATGTGGCCGAAGCACACGCACATATCCGCGCAAGGCTGTCGGAAAAACTCGGCAGCGTCGCGGCAAAGGTGCGCATTCTCTATGGCGGCTCGGTCAAACCCTCCAACGCGGTCGAACTGCTCGGCGTCAGGAATGTCGACGGCGCGCT
Source organism: Mesorhizobium sp. Root695 (assembly GCF_001428185.1). NCBI lineage: Bacteria > Pseudomonadati > Pseudomonadota > Alphaproteobacteria > Hyphomicrobiales > Phyllobacteriaceae > Mesorhizobium > Mesorhizobium sp. Root695. Next base: position 18,133 of record NZ_LMHO01000025.1, read on the forward strand.
GGTCGGCGGCGCCAGCTTGAAAGCGGCGGACTTTCTCGCCATCGCCGAGGCGTATCGCAATATTGCTTGAAGACATTTGCCCCGCCGGACAGGGCTTCCGGTGCCGGAAATCGTTGCAAAGGGCGGGTTACTTCCCATATTCCGGCCACGGGCTTGGAAATGCCGTCAAAGCATTGTATTGAGCCGCCTCCAATTCACCGGTCGTGTCCGCGGCCGGGCAAGGCCTTGCCAGGATAAACTATGGAAACCGTACTGATCGTCGTCCATCTCATGGTCGTGCTCGCCCTTGTCGGCGTGGTGCTGCTGCAGCGTTCCGAAGGCGGCGGCCTCGGCATCGGTGGCGGATCCGGCTTCATGACCGCGCGTGGCGCGGCCAATGCGCTGACGCGTGCGACGGCGATCCTGGCGGCCGCCTTCTTCGCCACGTCGCTGACACTGTCGATCGTTGCCCGCTACGGCGAGAAGCCGATCGACATCCTCGACCGCGTGCCGGCGACATCTGATGGTGCCGGCAAGGGTGTGCTCAACCAATTGCCCGGCACGACCACCCCGGCGCCTGCCGGCACCACCACGCCGACGCCGCCGTCCGGCAATGATGCCGCGGCTCCGGCGACTGCCCCGGCCACGGCGCCTGCCGCAGGTTCGACGCCACCGGCAACCAATGGCGCCGCTCCCGCGGCGCCGGCGACCCCGCAGGTCCCGAACCAGTAGTCTTCGGCGCCTTAAGCCGCGATCTGTGGTCGTTTGAACACAGTCGCGGCAAATGCAGCAAAATCACGAAGATTCGACTGGGTGAGGCGCGGCCCCACGCTTGAGGCGTCCGCGCTTATTCGACTATAGATTGCGCGCGGCATTTCCGGCGCCCTTGGGGGGCGCTGGGCGACGCCGTGGGCAACAAGCATAGAACGATCGGATCTTCGCCATGCAGCTTCGCAGCTTCATTTTCCTGGGACTTTGCGCCGCACTCGGCATGAGTTCCCCAGCCTTCGCCGGTGCGCCGGCAAATATGGCCGCACCTTCAGTTGAGAAAACCGGCGCCATCAATGTCGCCGTCAAGAGTGATGCGTCGCAATTGAAGCTTCTCAAGAAGAAGAAAAACCCGACACCGGACGACCTCGCCCAGATCAAGAAGATCGAGGCCAAGGTCGTTGCCGACAAGGAGGCCGCCAAAGCCAAGGCACTCGAAGCCAGGAAACTGGCAATGCGCGAGGCGGCCAAGGCAAGGGCTGACGCGGAACGGCAGGCGTTCCTGGCGAAGAAGGGCAAGAGCGCACCGGCAACCGAGGTGGCCGATGCCAAGCCGGCCAAGAAACAGGCTGCCAAGATCATCGAGCCAATCGAACCGATCGCGCCGATCCAGTCGGCCGAGCCGCTTCCGGCGGAGGCGATGAACGTCGCCTTGACCGGCAACAATGGCGAGCTGCGCAGTGAGGTCATCGGCCAGAAGCAGCCGAGCAGCGGCGGTTTGTTCGCCGGCCTCTTCGGCGGCACCTCGCCCTCTTCATCGATTTCATATCTCCCCGAGACACGGGCCCTCGACCAGGCTCTCGCCAAGAGGGAAGCCAAGAAGCAGTTCAAGGTGAAGCCGGAATTCGTGCCGCAGGACGTGGAATTCAGCGGTTACGATGCCGGCACCATCGTCATCGACACCAGCGCGCGACGCCTCTACCTCGTCGAATCGTCCTCCACCGCGCGCCGCTACGCCATTGCGGTCGGCCGCGAAGGCCTGCAGTTCAAGGGCACGGTCGCGGTCGGCGACAAGCAGGAATGGCCGCGCTGGATCCCGACGCTGGACATGCAGAAGCGCGAGCCGAAGCATTACGGCCAGTACAAGGACGGCATGCCCGGCGGTGGCCAGAATCCGCTCGGCGCGCGCGCCATCTATCTCTATGACGGCAAGAAGGACACGCATCTGCGCATCCACGGCACCATCGCGCCGCAGTCGATCGGAACCAGCGCCTCGAATGGCTGCTTCCGCATGATCAACGAGCACGTCATGGACCTCTACAGCCGCGTCAGGGTAGGCACCAAGGTCGTTATCATCTGACGTTTCCATCATTCTGCCGAAAGGGCCGGCTCAGCCGGCCCTTTTGTTTTGCCCTGTTCACGACCCGAGCGCCTTCTTGGGAAAAAGCCTTCGCGGCGGTTTTTTCTCTGGCGGAATCAATCCGGCCGCGTTAAGCGATGACTCCCATGGCGCGATATGTATTCATCACAGGCGGCGTGGTTTCCTCACTTGGAAAAGGCATAGCCGCAGCGGCCCTTGGGGCTCTCCTGCAGGCGCGAGGCTATCGCGCACGCATCAAAAAACTCGATCCCTACCTCAATGTCGATCCGGGCACGATGTCGCCGTATCAGCATGGCGAGGTTTTCGTCACCGACGATGGTGCGGAAACCGATCTCGATCTTGGCCATTACGAGCGCTTCACAGGCCGCTCCGCCAATCAGCAGGACAACATCACCACAGGCCGCATCTACAAGAACATCATCGAGCGCGAGCGGCGCGGCGATTATCTCGGCGCCACCGTGCAAGTCATTCCGCACGTCACCGACGAGATCAAGAATTTCGTCCTCAACGGCAATGACGACTATGATTTCGTGCTGTGCGAGATCGGCGGCACGGTCGGCGACATCGAGGCGATGCCGTTCCTCGAGGCGATCCGCCAGCTCGGCAACGACCTGCCGCGCAACAACGCCGTCTACGTTCATCTGACGCTGATGCCCTACATTCCGACGGCCGGCGAGCTGAAGACCAAGCCGACCCAGCATTCGGTCAAGGAACTGCGCGGCATCGGCATCGCGCCTGACATCCTGCTGGTCCGCGCCGACCGCGCCATTCCCAAGGAAGAGCGCAGAAAATTGTCGCTGTTCTGCAACGTGCGCGAAAGTGCAGTGATCCAGGCGCTCGACGTGCCGCATATCTACGATGTGCCGATGGCCTATCACAAGGAAGGGCTCGATTCGGAAGTGCTGGCCGCCTTCGGCATCGATCCGGCGCCGAAGCCACGCATGGAGCCCTGGCAGGCGGTATCCAACCGTATCCACAATCCGGAAGGCGAGGTCACCATTGCCGTAGTCGGCAAATATACCGGCCTCAAGGATGCCTACAAATCGCTGATCGAGGCGCTGTCGCATGGCGGCCTGGCCAATCACGTCAAGGTCAAGCTCGACTGGATTGAATCGGAGATATTCGAAAAGGAAGATCCGACGCCCTGGCTCGAAAAGGTGCATGGCATCCTGGTTCCCGGCGGCTTTGGCGAGCGAGGTTCCGAAGGCAAGATCCTGGCGGCGAAGTTCGCACGCGAGCGCAAGGTGCCATATTTCGGCATCTGCTTCGGCATGCAGATGGCCTGCATCGAGGCGGCGCGGTCGCTGGCCGGCATCGAGCACGCGTCTTCGACCGAGTTCGGTCCGACCGAGGAACCGGTCGTCGGCCTGATGACCGAATGGCTGAAAGGCAACATGCTGGAGAAGCGTCGGGAAACCGGCGATCTCGGCGGCACGATGCGGCTCGGTGCCTATCAGGCCGAACTCGCCAAGGGGTCCAAGATCGCCGAGATCTATGGCGACACGCAGATTTCCGAGCGCCACCGCCACCGCTACGAGGTCAATGTCGACTACAAGGAGCGGCTCGAGGATTGCGGCCTGGTGTTTGCCGGCATGTCGCCAGACGGCGTGCTGCCGGAAACGGTCGAGTATCCCGACCATCCCTGGTTCATCGGCGTGCAGTATCACCCGGAACTGAAAAGCCGGCCGCTCGACCCGCATCCGCTGTTCGCCAGTTTCATCGAGGCGGCGGTGGAGCAGAGCCGGCTGGTGTAGCCGGCCGCGCTCGATGCAGACCTATGTCGCGCTGCTCTACAGCATCATTCTGGGCGAGGGGCGACGGGTCGTCATGGCCGATCTCAAGGCCATGGCGGAACAGCTCGGGCTGAAGAACCCGCGCACCTTGGTGGCGACCGGCAATCTGGTCTTCGAGGCGCCGGCAACTGATATCGCCGATCTGGAGCAGCGGCTGGAAGCAGCCTTCGAAAAGACCTTCGGCCGCCATGTCGACATCATCGTGCGCAATGCGCAGAACTGGCTGACGCTTGCCGCCGGCAATCCGTTCCCGGCCGAATCAGCCTTGGTGGGCGACCAGGTGGGGGTACGGGTGATGCGCGAGCCTGCACCCGTGGACGCCGTAGCAGCGCTCCAGGCCTATGTCGCCGAGGACGAGAAGGTTGTGTCGGTCAGCGGCGACATCTGGGTCGTCTTTTCGCGCGCGAGGCCAAGCTCGCGGCTTCTTGCGGCGACCAACCACAAACGCATGGGCATCGGCACCTCGCGCAACTGGAACACCGTGCGCAGACTGGCCGAGATGGTGGACAGTAGGCAGTAGGCAGTAATTCACTACTCCCTAACACCTACTGCCTACTGCGTCATTTTCAAGCCTTTGCCGTCTTCGCTCCAGCGCCCAAAGCGGCGGTGCGCAGCACATAGTAGATGATGCCGGCAATCGCCACGCCGAAGAACCAGCCATAGACTCCCCACCAGGACGGCAGCCAGTTGGTGAAGTTCGGCAGGATCGACGAGAAGATGGCGCCGATGCCGGCGGCGATGAAGGCATTGACGTGCCAGCCGCCCTGGAAGCGGAACTCGCCGTCCTCGCGATAGAGCGCCTCGACGTCGACCTCGCCTTTGCGGATCAGATAGTAGTCGACCATCATCACCCCGAAGATCGGCCCCATCGTCGCGCCGATGATGTTGACGAAGGAGGCGGCACTGCCTTCCCACGGTGCGAAGGGATAGAGCAGCAGGGCGATCACGGCTGCGATATAGCCCCCCTTCTTGAAGTCGATCTGCCTGGGAAAGACGTTGGAGAAGTCGAAGGCCGGCGAGACGAAGTTTGCCACCACGTTGATGCCGAGGGTTGCTATCGCAAAGGTCAAGGCTGCGAGCGCTGCCAGGAACCAGCTGTCGAATTTCGCCGAGATCTGGTCGGGATGCAGCAGCACTTCGCCATAGACGTCAAAGGCGGCAATGGTGGTGACGCCGGCGACCAGTGAGAACAGGATCAGGTTGATCGGCAAGCCCCAGATGTTGCCCTTGCGCAGCGATGCCTTGTCCGGCGCGTAACGGGCGAAATCGCAGAAATTGAGATAAAGCGCGGAAAAGTAGGTGACCCAGATCGCCGCCACCGCAAACAGCGACGTCCACGATCCCGGCGTGCCCGGCACGCCTGCATCCTTGGTCTTGTCCAGCAGGACGTCCATCGGAATGTCGCTGGTGAAGGCAAATCTCCCGGATTTGACGCAGAGATAGATCGCCAGGATCAGCATCATCACCCACACGGCAGGGCCGGCCCAGTCCTGGAAGCGGCGCACCGTTTCCATGCCGTTCTGGATGATCAGCAGTTGCAGCGCCCAGATGACCACGAAGCAGATCACCTCCAGGCCGGTGTGGCCGAGGAAATGCGTGTTGGCGTTGAAATCGGCGAACCATTGCGAGCGGATCAGCAGCGCAACGATCGCGCCGGAGGCGGCGGCCGTCTGTGCGCCGTACCAGAAGCAGGCGACGACGGCGCGCACCAGCGCCGGTATGTTGGCGCCCCAGATGCCGAAAGAGGCGCGGGCAAGCACGGGGTAGGGCACGCCGGTCTTCACGCCGGCATAACCGACCATGTTCATCAGCGCATAGATGATCAGCGAGCCGATACCGATGGCGATGATGAAGTTGACGAAGCCGCCGCAGAACAGAAACAGGCTGGCGGCCAGATAGTAGCCCCAGAGGCTGTGAACGTCCGACGTCCAGACGTTGAAGATCGAGAATGGTCCCCAGTTTCGAACTTTGGCTGGGGCCAGATCCTCGTTGTATAGATCAGGTGAAGCACCCTGTATTGTCATTGCAATGTTCCCCTTTTGCAGCACGCGCCCTCACGCGTTGGCCGCATGCAGGGTAAGCCTGACGCTGGGGAACGGACAAGCAACCTATTTGCCGGCTTTGGCCTTAAAGATATTCAATGAGAACTGCGATTATCGATGCGACCCAATGGTGGGTCACCACCGATGATTCGAATTTCGACGCCTGACCGTGCGGCGCGGCGATAGGTCGGGCTGGTTGGCGAATCCGGCTGCGGCAAGTCCACGCTGGCGCGCTGCCTGGTGAGGCTCCACGACATATCGGACGGCCAGCTCCTGTTCGAAGGTGACGACATCACTTCCAAGCCGCTGTCCGACCTCCGGCCGCTCCGGCGCCGCCTGCAATGGTTTTCCAGGACCCGTCTGCTTCGCTCAATCCGCGCCGGCGCGTCGGCAACCTGGTGGCCGAGCCGCTGCGTATCCATAGCAAGCTTTCGTCGAGCGAGATCAACAAACGCGTCGCGGAACTGTTCGACCTCGTCGGGTTGCTGCCGGATCATGTCATGCGGCATCCGCATGAATTTTCCGGCGGACAGCGCCAACGTGTCGGCATCGCTCGGGCCATTGCATTGAACCCCGATCTCGTCGTGGGGCGCAAATCGTCAACCTGCTAGCCGATCTGTAGGAGAAGCTGCAGCTCACCTACATCTTCATCGCCCACTTGAGGAAGGGCCGGCGGAGGAAGTGTTTGCAGCACCTGCCCATCCCTACGGCCAGGCGCTGATCTCGGCGGTTCCCGTCGTTGAGACGACGCGCAAGCGCGTCATCCTGACCGGCGACGTACCGAGCCCGCTCAAGCCGCGATCCGGCTGCCGTTTCCATCCCCGATGCCCGATCGCGGTCGAGCGCTGCCGCAACGAGCGACCGCAGCTGAGGGAATATCGACCCGGCCGCAAAGTGGCCTGCCACTTCCCGACGATTTAGCCGGCATCCATCGACCAAAGATTCTTCAATAATTCTGTTTTCGGCGTGGAACAAACCGTCGGAAGGGGCGTTTTGTAAGGTTCGATCAAGCGGTATCGCGGTCGACCGGGAGGAAATGATGGATCTGCAGTTCTTTTCGCCCGTGCGGATTTCGCGCGGGCAGGGTCATCCTGCTGAAGAAGTCGATAGTGTTGCCGAGGCCATGGTGTTCTTGCGGAAATGGCCGACGGGACGGCGCGGTCCAGTCTATCAGTGCGCGCTGAATTGCTGCTCGGCCGCCTTGTCGGGCCAGATGTCGGCGGAGGAAGCAAGAAAAGCGTTCACAGGCTTTGCCCGCATCACGCGCCTTCTCGATGATGATATGGCGTTGCCGGTCGCTGGCGAAAGCATGGCAAGCGTGCATGCACTGCGGCGGTAGGCGCCTGTTGTCTTGACGCTCTTCCAAGGTCTCGCGCCATGGCGGCGCGGGTGGTGTTTTGCGATGCGCTCCGGAAATAGTGGGCATCGAAAGTTCGGCCGGTCAAAGGTCCGTCTCCACATCGATCACCGCGTCCAATCGATCACCGCGTCCGGTTCGAACAGGGCGGTCATGCCGTCGACATCGCCCGCATGCTGCCGCGAAACCAGCAGGGGCTACAGTTGCTGGGGATCGTAGACAGGCTTTCTGTCTGCTGGGTCGCCCATGTTGACCTCCGCTGCGCTTTCAAACCAAACCCTAACGCAAACCCTTCGCCCCGTCCGTGACAGGAAGAGGAATTCTCTGGATCAGCGTTGCCACCGATCGGCGGCCTCAAAAGGCGGCGGTTGAAAGAAGCGGCAAATAGGCTAAATAGGCGCCGCAATGGCGCGATTTGGCCGACCTCGATTGGACGACATGCTGGAAGCAAAGCTTGCCATAGCACCCATGATGGATGGGGCAGATACATAAATAAAATCAACTTGTTATGGGCGTCTGTGTGCAAAAATCGCACACGAAAGTTCTGCTTCTCTTCTTTTTTCGTTCCCACGACGGAGACGCCGACAGCCCTATTTGGACGCTCTTTTGGCGACGATATTGACCGTTCTATCGCGGACGTTCGCTGTGATATCCGAGCCCTTGTTGTCCGATACGGCGTCCGTTTAAATTTACCTGGGGTTGTTGGACGCTTTTCGAACTTTCTGCCTGGCGCCACCAGCCGAATTGCGGGCATTGGTGAAGGAGGTCGGGATGCATGAGTCTGCTGTGGGGCAGGCTTGATCGACGCATTCATGCGGGCCTACGCCGGGTTTCCGGGGGAGCCACCCACCGCTCGGGGGCCGTCCACCCCAACACGTGGCTGACCGCCATACCGATGAATTTGGACGCTCTCCGCACACTCAACCGGTCGCGCGCCGCTCTGAGGTCCGTCAATGGGTCGATAATGTCTGGCTCGCGTTCATCCTTCGGCGGGCGTCGTGTTGGCGCTGGCTTGGCATTTCTAGAGATCGCCTGGGCTTGCCCTGGTGCCGCCGCTGACCACGGATGTACTGACAGCGGCGGGCTAATGCGGGCGGTTTATCCACAGCCAGTCCACAACCGTGGACGACGGGCAATCGGTTAACGACAAGAGCGCCTTCCCGAACTAATGTTAGGGCGGGCTTAATTGCCCTCCAAAAGCGCACTCAGCCCGTTGCCACGATGGGACAGGCAGCGGGCTTTTTTTGAAGCGGCAGGCGATCATGCCCTTGGGGCTTTCTGATACCTGAGTGAACCGAATTGCCTCCGAGGTCGAGTCCGGGAGGGGAAGCATGCAGGACCAGCGTTTCGATGAGCCGGTGCGGGTTGCGCTCGGCAGATCAAAGAACACGACTTTCAAGGTTGAGCGCGTCGCCCAGGCCGCGGACATCCTGCTAAACCGCTGGCCCGTGAAGACGGGCCGCTGTCACGTTGCCGCCCGTAAGGCATGCTTGGGCGTGCTCGAGGGGCTGAAAGAGGCCGGCTATGCCCGCGCCGCCTTCGTCAATGCGGCGATCGAGGCGGATATCCTCAGGGACCCGGATTGAGCGACCTAGCCACCACTACCAATAAACGCGGACGTGCCATTCGCCGCAGGCTTCGACCACTTCAATGCAAGGGTCCGTGCTCGGCACCGACGGGCGCGGGGCGCTTCGGCGGTGTAGGACAGCGGCCGGCGGGAACGCGAGCTAGTGGCTCGCTCCGGGGTGATACATTAGCAACAGTTAATGTTAATCGGAAATCCCGTCTTGCGCCGTCGGCGTAGGTGTACCGTAATGGGTCACTGTGACTGGCACTGCTATTGCACTGTCAGCAATGCCGGTGGCATCTCCCACCCCGGCAATTGGGGGGTAGATTGGGTAGGGGCGGCCCCGCCGCTTCGCAAATGGAGCGGCGGGCTCTTTTAACGGGTGCGGGCAACCATGTATTTTCCGCAATTTTTAGTGGGTATGTTTGCGACGTCGTTCATCGTGGCGATCTGGGCCGACATAGAAACCGGTTCCGTCTGGACGGCGCTTGGATGGGCCATCCTTGCCTTGGTTATTCTGCAGTTTGGATATATCGGCCTAGTCGTCAGCTTGATCTATAAGCGGGCATCGGAAGGCGCCGAGGCAAGCCCGGCATCGGAAGTAGCGAATGATCTAAACCCTACAGGTCCAGTTTAGCGGCCCGACAGTCCGTTGGGGTATGTTCGACTGACCGCCGGGCCTAGCCGGCTTGGGGCTCTTGGGGGCAAGCCGGCTGTTTCGACCCTAATATTAGCAACTCTGCAATAAAACCCTGCGCGGATGTTTTCCCCCGCTATTGGCCTGCGCCGCTCTCGCAGGAATATATTGCCATCCGAGAAGCATCAGGAATATAATCCTCCCGTTGCGGCGACCCTTCAACGGAGATCGCCATGCCCCAAAAGACCCTCGCCGACACCCTGGCCGCCCGCGAAACCGTCTATATCAACTGCGGGCACCCGATGTGCTGCAAGTCGACCAAACTTTGATATCCAGGCGCTGATTGATAGGCTCGGGCCTGGCCATGGCTCAATGCACCAGGATCTCGTCGGACTCTTTGGCTGCTCCGACTGCAAGGCTGCCGGCCGCGATCCGCGCCCGATGTTCTTCATCTGCATTCCCGACTATGAGGGCCTTAACAGGGCGCGCAACCTCGACTGGAAGCCGACGTTCGAAAAGCGAGAGACTTAGGCAACGGCCCAGCGGCTGGGGTTGCGAGGGGACTAGCAGCGGAAGGCCGCTGGGCCTGACCGGCAGGGCCTTGAGGACGGGCGGTGCCGGCTGGGCGAATATATACACCTCTGCTAATATAATTGGGACTTATCATTTTGAACGAGGCAGCAAAAGGTGGAGCACAAGCCGGCCACGACCTACATCGTCAGCGTGTTTGAGAAGCCGCACTGGCGCACTGTGCTGACCACCAAGGACAAGCAGAAGGCGTTCGATATGGCCAAGGAGATCGGCGACAAGGTGCGGGTCGAGGAGATCACGCCGAAGGTGAAGAAGCGCTGACGTCGTCCTAAGTTCAAATTAGCCCGGAGAGGTGGAATAGCCTGGTAATTCGCACGCCAAGGCCGATAATGGTTTGGCCATCATTGGCGGCGAAATCCCAACAGCAAAATGCTGCCCAGCCAAAAAGCAGGATTGAGAAGCGCATTAGCGCATTCTAAAATAGATAAATTGAATAAGCGTTAAGGGCTTCATTTGCTAAGCCTAACGCCAGCGCCGCCGCGATTCTCGGGATGAACTCGACCCCTGCCGCCTCTCCGAGGTGGATCGCTTCCGGGGAGTCGAATGCACGTTTCCTGAAGGCCACAGCGAGGCGCCTAGAGACGCAAGGGCCTGACACGGTGCTTGAACAGCGGGCAAGGCTGAACGCGCTGGCATTGGCAGGGCTTCCCCAGTGCGCTTTTACAAAGGGGCGATACTGGGAGGGACCAGGGGTTCAGGGCAGCGGGATCGGCTTGTCGCTGAGTGTGCGCAAGTACGCGATCACGTTGACCCGTTCGGTCTCGTCCTGGACACCGGGCGTCTCCATCTTGACGCCCGGCGTGGTGAGCATGGGCCCGAAGAGATATGATAAATTGGGAGGCATCGAGTGTGGACGGCAGCTTTGCGCCTGATTCTGGTGCAGCGCTCAAGCAGCAGCTGAACCCGGCGCTGTTCGTCAGCAACCAGCTCTAAGACGGCAAGTTCGAGATTATCACGCTCGACGCGGCACCGGCCCTGCCGGCCGAGCTAACCACCGTGTCAACTTCGATCGAGACGCCCGAGCCCAAGAAGGGCAAGGGCAAGGCGACTAGCAAGGACGCCCCTGTCGTCGCTGATGTGACCGCGCTCAAGGCGCGCCTGAAGGCCTTGAAGATCGGAGATTGGCACAGTCAGGGCCCAATCAAGGCCGCCGGCAAACGACCGGCGAGCGTGGGCCGACCGTCAAGGGTTCGGTTCAGCGGATTTGGGCCTTCGCCTGGAAGAACAAGAAAACCGCGACGCGCAAAGATGTCATCGCGTTCTGCACCGCTGAAGGCATCCCCACGAATACCGGCTCGACGCAGTTCTCTAAATACACGAAGTCGAATGACGCTCAGCGCAAGGCCCGCGCCGAAGCCTAAACGCTCGCTCGATCGATACTGACCAAAGGCCCTGCCTCACCGCGGGGCCTTTTGCGTGGCGGGCATGGTTGAAAGCGCCTATGGAGCGGGATCAACCGACATGGGGCAAGAGAGATGGAACCGTTCGAAAGACATTTTGCTAGCAAACTGATATTCTTGAACTGGGTGAAATTGGCCGTGAAGCTGCCAAAATTTGATCGAGTACCGCTTACAACGGTCTGGACATACGGCGACGGTCACAAGGTCGATAGGCAGTTAGGAAAGCGGGGAGGGACCCTGAATGCCAACCTGAAATTTTTGTCCAAGACGGGTACTGGCAAGCTTGATCATGCGAGTGACGCTGAACTCGTAAGTGACATTGATACTCGTGGGGCATGACGTTTAAGGTTGATTGGCGTGACGCCAGCTTAGCCTGACGCTCGACCGGCCAGATTGATGGTCAGGGATCAAGGCGGTGTAGGAAGTATGGGCCGTATAGGCTGCAAGTCTTTTCCGATCACCAGATCGCTGCAACCATAAACGTTGTTGGCGGGAGTTGCGACGATGTTAAAGACCTTTGTAGCGTTTATCGCTGGCCTTTGGTCAAAAACTGGGGTTACTTCGACACTTCCCGGCGTGCTAGTTTTAAGCAACGCTGGGATCGCTTTCTCTACTCTGTCGCAGTCCCGGTCGTAGCTACTAAACCGCAGGCCGAATCCAAAGAAATAGTCGGGAGAAACCGGGACATAATCAAAATTATACACGAAGCCTGTCCTAAAACGGCCTACGCTATTGTTGTTTTGACCTGGAAAGAAATTATCGATAAATTTTTGGTCAAATTTCACAAATATGCCGTTAACGTGGTCAAGTCCGTTCCCCTGATATTTAACTCGCATATTTAAGGAGAGCGACAAAACGAATACATCGAAATTTCTGTTCGAAGAATCGTAACCCAATTGGGGTTCGGCATAAACATTATCTGTATCGTCGATTTCATTCTTGATATCTACTAAATCAATCCCTGCCGGTTTCGTCTGCGCAACGATTGCATCTATCCGTTCCTTTGCGTCTCGAACTGATTCTGATATCCGATCGGCTTGGAAGAAGGCGTTTGCGATGGCGAGCGACCCTGCCACCGCTATTGCGATAGTCAGTTTTGTCAGAAAGGTGCTCATCGATTTTTCTGATCTGTCGAAGAGCTTCTCGTTCTGCTTCACCATGTTCTCGACGGTGTCCAACCTGGAACCCATTTCGATCAACTTGGTAGGAAGGTTTGCCTCCGTCATTGTCCCCTCGTCTTGCAGAGACCTAGGGCCCGGACCCATAAAGGGCTTCCATTGATGCGGCTATCGTGATTCACGGTCTCCAGATGGAGGTCATTGATGAATCGCGACTATTTCTGGCTGAC
>NZ_LMHO01000026.1:0-30259 GCF_001428185.1 Mesorhizobium sp. Root695
TCACTCCTTCGGTGGACTGCCTTCCCAAAGAATCCGTTCTCAAACCAACTTCAAGCTCAAAATCGCCATATGCGATTCCCCTGCCCTCGTGGGGGAGATCGCTAGCTTCGCGGTCCTAAGACCGCGACCTCAGCGCGTCGTTCAAATTCCACATGTCCTTCTCTTCGGGTGCGGTCTCCAGGCCCAGCACCGGCAGCATCTTGCGCAGATGGTCGTGGTGGGTGCGCACGCCATATTCGAGGTCCGAGAGATAGAAGCCCTCGAAGGCTTCGGACAGCATGGATTCGTTCGACCACACCGAGAGCTGGACATCTTCCGACATGGTGTCGCGGTCGATGCGGAAGGAGAGGTAGCGGGCAGCGGCCTGCTCGCGGCTTTCGTCGCGGTAGCGATAGATGGCGCCGCGCAGCAGTGTCTCACCCGTCGACAGCGGAAACTCCTGATAGAACTGCACCGATTCCGGCATCACCGAAATGACCGCATTGGGGAAGATGCCGTAATAGACCCAGGCCTTCTTCAGATAGTCCGGCAGATGCGCCGGCTCCGGCGCGATCTTGACGTAGTTCCTGACGCTCCACCGCCGGCCGGCATGCGGGTTGTAGGTGGCGAATGAGCGCGACACGCCGTTGATGAAGGGCTCGTCGAAATAGGTGGCGCCGTAAAGATCCTGCAAGGCGGGATGCGCCATGGCGACGTGATAGCCCTCATTGTCGACGTCGCGCACCGACTTCCAATTGACCGGCGTCTTCTGGTTCCAGATGCCCCAGGAAGGCACCATGTCGGCGGCGTTGTAATGCGCGAATTCGGGCTCGATCGGCTTCATCAATTCTGCCACCGAGGGCTGCGGCCCGCCATTTCGGAAGCGGATGAAGATGAAGCCCATCCAGACTTCCAGATCGAGCGGCATCAGGCCGAACTCGGTCTTGTCGAGGTCGGGGAAGGAACGCGGACGTGCGGCACCGCGCAGCGTGCCGTCGAGATTGTAGACCCAGCCGTGGAACGGGCACACGAGCGCATTCTTGCAATTGCCCTGGCTGTCGGCGACGACGCGGCTGCCGCGGTGGCGGCACATGTTGTTGAAACCGCGCACGACTCCATCCTTGCCGCGCACGATCAAGGCGCGCTCGCCGACGACGTCCATGGTCAGGTAGTCGCCGGCGTCAGGGACGTCTGAGACATGCCCGACGATCTGCCAGTGGTTGCGGAAGACGTGCTCCTTCTCGAGATCGAGAAGGGCATCGGAGTGGTAACTCCAGCCCGGTAGTCCCCGCCGGTCCCAATCGTTGGGGATCGCCACGTCACGGAGGTGCGGGTTCATAAAACGTCTCTTCTTTTTATTGAATACTCATTCAATAAAATCATATTTTTCATTGAAATGCAATGGCTTGTGAAAGTATCGTATTTCTGTTCATCCGTGCCGAAGTCGATTTTCGACCGAAGCAACCGAGGAAAATACGGGAAATTCCGAGCCTTAACAGGGCTTGTGGAACGAGCGTCTTGGGCGAGGGGCAGCGCTCGTTCCGAGAAAATCTCGCCCGTTTTCTCGCAAAAAATACTGCTTCCCTGTCCGGAGTGTGAGGTTGCTCATAGTTCGCCGGCTGAGGTTGGGCTTTGCTGCCGGATATCGACGTTCCAGCAATATCCTGATCGCGCGCATGAAACAGCTTCGCAAAACAGACCAGCGTATCCGGCCGTGGCCGGTTTTGCCCGATTATGCCCGTTACCAGTGTTGCGATGCTGTTACACGGGCAAGCTCTCCGTATCATTCGCCTGTTACCAAGCGCGATTAAATTCGTTTTATCACCAAAAGAAACTCAGCGAAGGGGAAGGCAATGCATGCGAAAGTCCAGACGATCCGCGACGAGAGCCGCCTTCAGGCTCCAGAGCGCAATGACCGCCGTCCGAAACTGGCGCTGCGCCAGCGGGCCAGTGACCACCCCATGGCGATGTTCATGGTGCTGGCTGCTTGCGCCCTCATCGGAATGGCGTTCACGCCGACAATCGGGCCAGCCTTCGCTTCGCTGAATCCACCGGCCAACCTCGTCGAGGGTGCGCAGACGACGACCAGGACCGCGCGTCTGCCGATGCCGCTGACCGACTTTGCCTGCAGGGGGCAGGCCTGGGGCGCCGAGAGCATCGATTGCCTGCGCGCCATTGCGGAGCAGTCCGGAGCACACAAGAGCCGCGCAATCCGCATGATCGCCAATGCCGCGCCGTTGACCGGCACGCCGAACATTTTCTGACTTCTGTCGAAGCATGATCCCGAAAACCGGTTCCCTCTTTGGGGATCGTGCTCTGACCTCCCCGAGCGCTCCTCCAGCGCTCCTTTCGGCTCCCGCCGCGATGTCGGTTGGGGGCCTCTTTTTTATCCTTTTATTGCCGCCTGTTCGGCAATGGCGGACAGCACACTGCGCACATCCAGCGTGCTGAACGGCTTTTCCAGGATCTGCGGCCGCTGCTGTGCGGGCAGGGCCTCGATTTCGGCCTTCGCGCCGATCAGGTCGCCGGTGACCAGCACGAAACGCCGCGCCAGGTCAGGCTTTTGGGCGAGCAGCTCGCGATAGATCGATATGCCGCTGACGCCAGGCATGCGCAAATCCGAAAAGACGATGTCCGGCGGCATGTGACCGCTCAAGGTGGCGGCGCCCGATTCCCAGACCGGCACGATCCGCGACTTGATGCCCATCAATTCGAGAATGTCGGAGAGCGAGCCGGCAACATCCGGTTCGTCGTCGATGATCAAGGCGTGGCGCAGGCCGCTCGATCGCGGCTGGTTCTCGCCGGCTGTGGCAAGGCCGGCTACGATGGCGGGCAGCTGGACGACAAAACGCGCTCCTCGCGGCAGCACTTCCTCGAACCAGACATTGCCATTGTGCCGCTCGATGATCGATTTCGAGATCGACAGGCCAATGCCGGTGCCGACGCCGACCGGCTTGGTGGTGAAATAGGATTCGAAGATGCGGCTGCGGATCGCTTCCGGCACGCCGGGCCCGTTGTCCTCGACCGAGAAGCAGGGGTGACCCCGGTCGCTGCGGAACGTCCGCACCTTGATCAGCCGGTCGCCGGCAATGCCGGCCAGAGCGTGCTGGCTGTTGATGAGGAAATTGGCCGCCACCTGCGTCACGTGGTCGGCGTCGGCCATGGCCAGCAGCGGGCCGGCGGCGAAGTCGGTGTCGATGATGATGCCGCTTGAGCGCGCGCCATAGGCGGTCACTTCCAACGCTGCACGGATCACCTGGTTGAGGTCGGTTTCGGCTTGCGCCGCGGGATGAAGGCGCACCATGGACAGGAAGCTCTTGACGATGCGGCCGCAGCGCTCGGCGGCGGCACGGACTTTCTCTGCGCGCACCTTGGTCTGCGGATCGGAGGCGAACTCGTGCAGCAGCGTCGATTGCGCCACCACCACGGCCAGCGGGTTGTTGAGCTCATGCGACACGCCGGCCAGCAACGAACCCATCGCCGCCATCTTCTCATTCTGGTGCAGCTTCTCGCGCTGGCGGCCGATCTCCTCCTCGGCGCGAAGCTTGTCGCGCAGGTCGCGGATGGAGCCGAAGATCAGGCGGCGGTCGGCGACCCGCATCTCGGTTGCCGTCAGCTCGATCGGGAACACCTCGCCGGCGGCGTTCTGGGTCACCGTCTCGAGCCGCTGGCCGACCATCGGCGCGCCGCGGCCAGACATGTATTCGGCTCCCGAAGCATAGCCCTTTCGGTAATAGATCGGCACGATGGTATCGAGCAGATCCTTGCCGAGGATGTCGCTGCGCTGGAAGCCGAACATCTTCTCGGCGGCCGGATTGAATTCGATGATAGAGCCGGTCTCATCGATGACGACGATAGCGTCGAGCGAGGCCTGCAGCATGGTGCGGCGAATGACCTCGCTGGCATGGGCTTCGGACAGCGAGCGTTCGATGGCATCGCCGATGGCCAGCGCGATGATGTGCAGTGTCGCCTCTTCCTCGTCGGTCCACTCGCGCTCGTTGACGCAGTCATTGACCGCTAGCGTGCCCCAGAGATGGCCGTGCGCGAAGACCGACACCGACAGGAACGACTTGATGTTCTGCTTTTCGAAATCGGTTCTCAGAAAGCCATCGAGATTGCGCGTGTGGCCGGCGAAGATCTTGCCTTGCCGCTCGTCCTCGGCCAGCCGCTCCAGCAGCGGGTCCGAATTGACGATCGACTGCATGATGACAGTCGGCGACGCCAGTTCGCCGCCAAAGAGAGGGTCGATCCAATAGGCGGCGACGGATTGGGCGAAGCCCTGGCCGGGCAGTTCGCGCAAGCGAAACAGGATGCCGCGCTGGGAATCCATGGCCCGGCAGAGCGTTTCCAGGATACTTTCCATCTCGCGCTGCCAGTCGCCGGCCTCACGCAGCCGGCGAACGATACGCACGGCCGCCATCGCAGCGCCCTGCCTGAAACCCTGCATCTCCGAGCTTGCTGCTTCAGCGGTCATTATCAGCCGTCATTCCATAGGTCATGCCAATTCGATCGACGAGCAACGGCCCGAGCCTGAAACCCTCTGGCCTCGCTGCTCAGTTGCCGTCGCCGGTCGGCAGCGAGAAGATATAGCCTTCGCCGCGCACCGTGCGCAGGAATTTCGGATTGGCCGGGTCGGTCTCGATCTTCTTGCGCAGCCGCATGATGCGAATGTCGACGGCGCGCGACGATTCCGGATCTTCGGTGAAGCCGATCGCCTCGGAGATCGCGGCGCGGGTCAAAAGCCGGTTGGCGCGGGTCAGGAAAACCTCCAGCACGTCGAATTCGCTCTTGGCCATGTCGACCACCGCGCCATTGGCGCCGGTGACCAGCCTGCCGTCGAGATCGGCCTGGAAAGGGCCGAAAGCAACGGAACGGCGATCGGTCCTGGCCTTTTTGTCTTGAAGCTCCTGAGGCTGGGGAACCCGGCGCAACACGCTGCGGACCCTCGCCAGCACTTCGCGCAATTCGTATGGCTTGACGATGTAGTCGTCGGCACCAAGCTCCAGTCCGACGATGCGGTCGAGCGCGGTGCCGGCGGCGGTGGCGTAGATGATGCCGATCGGCAGCTTCGAGCGCAGCCAGCGGCCGAGCGACAGGCCATCCTCGCCGGGCATCGCGATGTCGAGAATGGCGAGGTGGAACGACTGCGTTTCAACGAGGCTGCGCGCGGCGATAGCACTTTCAGCGGTGACCGCCTCATAGCCGGCGGCTTCGAGATATTCGGCAACCGCGTCCCTCAGGTCGGGCTCATCCTCAACGATGATAATTCTTGCCCGCACGATGCTTTCGCTCCCACTTTCAGTGGAAAGTAGATTGGGTATAAACATGATGTCCAGCACTCATCTCGGGATGTCTGTTGCAGGGTGGGAAAACATGGCCGCACGATCGATCATCGCGCTTGTTTCCGTTGCCGAAGTGGTCGCGACCGAACTCGCCGACCATCTCGAGCGACGCGGTCACGATGTGCGCCAGGCGCGGCAGCCCTGGGAGGCCGAATCGCTGCTGTCGGGAAAGGGCATCGACGTCGTCGTCGTCGGCGACAGCCTCAGCCAGGCTGAGGGGCGCGACCTGCTCCGGCGTTATGGCGGCCAAGGCGGGGGCGGCGAGGGCGGACCGGAGTTCATCCTGATCTGCCGGCCGGCCGATCTCGTCGACAAGGTGCTGGCGCTCGAGTTGGGTGCGGCCGACGTCGTCGAGAGCCCGCTCAATGTCAGGGAGCTGGCAGCCCGTGTTGGCGGCCTGCTTTCGCGGCGCGGCAGGGGCACCCAGGAACTGATCGTGCTGGAGAACGCGACCGTCGATCTGCGGTCGGCCATGGTCATGCATCGCTCCGGCACGGAGGAACAGCTCTCGCCCGGTCAGGTGGCCCTGCTCAGGCTGTTCCTGGCCAGTCCACGCAAGGTGCTGACGCGTGACGACATCATTGCCGCGGCACCCGCCGAAAACGCCGACGCGTTCGATCGCTCGATCGATTCGCGCATCGTGCGGCTGCGCCGCAAGCTCGACACCGAAACCATCACCACCATACGTGGCGCCGGCTACAGGTTCGATCCGCCGCAGCAATTCGCCAGTTGATTGCCGGACACCCAGACAATTTGTTTGGCTGAGCATCGGATTTTCCATCTCTGGGCCCGATGCTCTTGAGGCTCAGCGTACCAGCAGAAGTGATGGGCCGACCGGCATGCCACTACCCATGGTCAGTTCGCTTGCATGGGCGCGGTCCCTCAGCAGCACGGTGGCAAGGCCCGCAAAACCGAGCAGGCCCTGTGCGTAGAGCAGTGCGGACAGCACCGAAGCGGCAAATTTCGTTTTCATCGTACCAATTCCCCAAAAAAATGAACGTGTTGCGGGTCGCTTCAGGACACCCCCGAAGTGCCCGCGCCGCCCACGGAGCCCCCCGTCGCGGCGCGGGCCCTCGGTCCTCTCGGCAGCAAGTTGCCGGAGGCGCCGCGCAAACCCGTCAGCCTAAGGCCGACCCGCCAGAGGGCCTTTAGCCGGGCGATGCGCAGGCTGGAAACAATCCAGACCGTGGCGAAAAACAGTGCGGCATGCAGCGTCGAAATCTCGCCTGAAGTCATCGCGCCGAGGCTTGTCAGCGGGGTGCCGGCAACCGTGCCGACGCCGCCGATGACCGCTGCCGCGATGCTGATCCTGAAAAGCCAGGACAGCGCGTTCGATCTCGTTCCCATGTTTCGTTACCGGCTGTTTTCGTTGCGTCAACTTTGCTTGCGGCCCGTATCCGGATCATGCCGCTTGAAGCCTCGCTTTGTTTCAGTTCGGTTTCGAGATCGCCGACCTTTCTTTCGTATGACGCAATTTGCACTTTCGTTTAGAGGCAGATACTCATGTTCCTGACTTTGGTCCTGCCGGCCGGATGCGGAGCCGACTCTCATTCGCTCCCATGAACGTCTGCACTTGCTAACCGGAGGAAACAGATTCGAAACACAAATGAGCATTTTGCGAAATACCCTCGAAACATGACGCTGGGATAAGCAGTCATCGAATTGGAGCCGGCTGGACCGGCAGAGAGAGGGGACTTCATCATGCGTACCGCCATTTCCGCCAAGCTCATCAACATCACCGCAGCCGCGCTGACGGGCGTCGCACTGCTGTTCGGCGCTGGCTCGGGCGCAGCGCACGCCGCCAACAAGATCGTGGCACGCGTTTCGCTCTCACAGCAGATCATGGAAGTCTCGGTCGACGGCCGGCCGACCTTCGCCTGGAAGGTTTCCACCGGCGATCGGGCTCATGTGACGCCGACCGGCTCGTTCAAGCCGACCCGCATGCATGAGATGTGGTATTCGAAGAAATACGACAACGCGCCGATGCCGCACTCGGTCTTCTTCAGCGGCGGCTATGCGGTGCATGCGACTTACGCGATCAAGCGTCTAGGCCAGCCGGCTTCACATGGCTGCGTGCGGCTGCATCCCGACAACGCCGCCGATTTCTACCAGCTCGTCGAAACATTCGGGGCGACCAACACCAGCATCGTCATCGTCAAGTAGCAGGCTGGAAACGATGGCGTGGCAGCATGCTGCCGCGCCTCAAAGCTCCCACCGGAAAACGCTGCAGCATTGAGTACAGCTCAAACCGGCGGTATCGAGCCCAGCCAAAAAGAAAAGAGGTCGGAAATTTCTGGCCTCTTTTCTTTTGTTTCCAACGTGTCTTGAGTAATTCCGAGCGGAAAACCGTTACAGACTTTTCCTGGAATTGCTCTATTAGCTCGGCAGCGCCGGCATCAGCTTGGGATCCGGTTTCTCGGCCAGGTGAGGCAGGTCCTTGCTGGCGATGAAGGTGTAGAACATGGGCACGACGAAGAGCGTGAACATGGTTCCGACCAGGATGCCGGTGAAGATGACCAGGCCCATCGAATAGCGGGCCGCGGCACCAGCGCCGCTGGACGTGATCAGCGGCACAACGCCGAGCGCCATCGCCGCCGTCGTCATCAGGATCGGCCGCAGGCGCACCTTGGCCGAAGCGATGATGGCGTCGCGCCGCCGCATTCCATGCTTTTCGCGCTGCTGGTTGGCGAACTCGACCAGCAGGATGCCGTGCTTGGTGATCAGACCGATCAGTGTGATCAGGCCAACCTGCGTGTAGATGTTGAGTGTGCCGAGGCCCAGATTGAGCGGCACGATCGCGCCGAAGATGGACAGCGGCACCGCCATCATGATGATCAGCGGGTCGCGGAAACTTTCAAACTGTGCCGCCAGCACCAGATAGATGACGACAACGGCGGCCGCGAAAGCGATCAGGATGGTGTTGCCCTGTTCCTTTTCCTGTCGCGATTGACCGGAATAGTCGACGAAGAAGGTGTCGGGCAGGCTCTCGTTGGCGATGTCCTCCAGCGCTTTCAGCCCGTCGCCGGTAGTGACGCCGGGCAGCGGAAGCGCCGAAATCGTCGACGAATTCAGCTGGTTGAACTGTTCGATGGCGGCCGGCGCCGCATTGGTCGAAATCTTGACCACCGCCGACAGCGGCACCATCTCGCCCGTCACGCTGCGTACGAAGTATTCGCCGAGCTTGTCGGGGTTGTCGCGAAATTCCTGCGGCACCTGCGGGATGATGTCGTAGCTGTTGGAGTCGCGGTCGAACTGCGCCACTTCGGCGCCACCGACCAGCAATGTCAGCGTGCGGCCGATATCGGCGATCGGCAGGTTCAGCGCCGCGGCGCGGTCACGGTCGATGGTCACTGTCACCTCCGGTGCGTCATAGGCCATCGAATTCTGCACGACGATGAAGCGGCCGGAGGCTTGCGCCTTGTTCTTGATCTGCTCGGCCACCTCGTACACTTCCGAGGAATCGCCGGTCGATCGCACCACCATGGAGATGGGCAGGCCGCCGCCGGAGCCCGGCAGCGTCGGCGGCGCGAAGACGAAGGCCTGGACACCTGCCACTTTGGCGATACGAGCCGTAATGTCGGCCTGCAGTTCCTTCGAATTGCGCTTGCGTTCCGCCCAGTCCTTGAAGGCAAAGCCGACGAAGGCGCTGTTTGTCGTGCCGCCGAAGGCGACGGCCGAGAATTGCGCCCGTGTTTCGGGAATATCCTTCACCAGACCGAGAATCTGGTTGACGTATGTCTCGGTGTAGTCGGAGGTCGCATAACGCGGCGCTGTCACAAGCGAGAGCAGAAAGCCCTGGTCCTCTTCCGGCGCCAGTTCGCTCGAGGTCTTGGTGAACATGAAGCCGGTGACGCCGACAAGCGCAAGCACGATGATCAGCGTCAATGGGCGATAGTTCAGCGACCCGGTGACGGCGCGCTCATAGACATGTTCGACCCGCGCGAAGGTGCCGTCGACGATGCGCTGGAAACGGCCCGGCGTGCCGGACTTCAGGAGGCGTGCCGACATCATCGGGGTGATGGTGATGGCGATGACGCCCGACAGCACCACCGAGCCGGCGAGCGTGACCGCGAATTCACGGAACAGCGCGCCGGTCAGGCCGCCGGTGAAAGCCAGCGGCGCGAACACGGCGGCCAGCGTCATGGTCATGGCAACGATGGCTGACGCTATTTCGCGCATACCGCTGAACGCGGCCTGCATCGGCGACATGTGGTCTTCTTCCATGTGGCGATGGATGTTCTCCACCACCACGATGGCGTCGTCGACGACTAGGCCGATCGCCAGCACCATGGCCAGCAGCGACAGGAGGTTGATCGAATAGCCGACCGCAAACAAAAGGAAACAGACGCCGATCAGCGACAGCGGGATGGTGATGATCGGCATCAGCACCGAACGGAAGGAGCCAAGGAACAAAAGGATGACGACGACGACGATGGCAACCGCCTCGGCAATGGTCTTGAACACTTCGTAGATCGAGGCGCTGATCTGCCCGGTCGCGTCGTAGACGACCTCGATCGTCATGCCTTTCGGCAGTGTCTCCTGAATCTGCGGCACCAGCTTGGTGAGCGCCGCCGCCGTGGTCAGCGGATTGGCCGCTGGGGTCGGGAAGATGGCGAGGAAGGTGCCGGGCTTGCCGTTGAAGGAGACTCTGGTGTCGGTGTTCGCGGCGGCGAGTTCGACGCGAGCCACGTCGCGCAACCGAACCACATTGCCATCGGTCGAGCGCAGCGGCAGTTCGGCGAACGCCTCCGGCGTCTGCAATGTCGAGCGCACGGTGATCGACGAGACGACATACTCGTTCTGGGTGTTGCCAGGTGCCGACAGGAAGTTGGAATTGTTGATCGCCGTCAGCACTTCGGAGGCCGTCACGCCGCGCGCGGCGAGCTTGATCGGATCGATCCAGACGCGCATCGAGTATTCCTGCGCGCCGAAGATCTGCACATCGGCGACGCCTTCGACGGTCGACATGCGCGGCCTGATGACGCGCTCGATATACTCCGTCAGCTGCTCCTTCGTCATGTTCGGATTCTGCATCGAGATGTACATCATCGCGAACTGCTGACCGGTGCCCTTGACGATGACAGGGTCCTTGGAGGCGTCGGGCAGGGTGCCACGCACGCCTTGGACCTTGGACAGCACTTCGGTCAGCGCGACATCGGGGTTGGAGCCGAGCTTCATCTGCACAGTCACGGTGCTGGACGACGGCCGGCTGGACGAGGTGACGTAGTCGATGTTCTCGGTCGAGGCAACGGCGCGGGCGATGGGGGCGGAAATGAATCCCTGGATCAGATCGGCGCTGGCGCCTGGATAGGCCGTCGTGATGGTGATGGCCGTTTCGTCGACCTTTGGATACTGCCGGATCGACAGGTTGAAGATGCCCTGGAAACCCAGGAGCAAGATCATGCAGGCAAGGACCGTCGAAAGGACAGGCCGGCGAATGAAGAGATCGGAAAAGCTCATTGCTGGTCGGCCTGCTTGTTCGCCGATTTGGTCGGATCAATGGTGTTGTCCACAGCGACGGACATGCCGTTGAAGAGACGGTTCTGACCGGCAGTGACGACCTCGTCGCCGGCCTTCAGCCCCTCGACGATCTCGACCATGCCTTGATTGCGGCGGCCTGGCTTGACGAACACCTGCGACAACACCAGCGCAGGCTTGTCACCTTCCGCAGCCGGCTTGGCCGCATCGGCAGCCTTGTCCGCTGGCTTTGCCGCATCGGCGGCGGGCTTCGTTGCATCAGCCGCCGGCTTCATGGCATCGGCTCGCTTGGCGTCAGCCGGTTTGTCGGTGGCCGCCGCGGCTGGTTTTTCTTCCGGCTTGGCTGCCTGCGCCGGGGCCGCCTCGGCAGGCTTCGCTGGCTGCACCACGAAGATGTAGTCGCCATAGAGGCTTGTCGTCAGTGCCGTCTGCGGTAGCGTCAGCACGTTCTGCTCTTCAGGCAGTTCGACGCGCACCTGCACGAACTGGCCAGGGGTCAGCTTGCCGTCGGGATTGGCGACTTCCGCCCTGACATTCACCAGCCGGCTGGACGAGTCGATCTTCGGGTCGATGCCGCGAATGGCGCCGGCAAACGGCCTGTCCTCGCCGCCGAAGCCCAATCGAACCGTCTGGCCGATCTTGAGCAGCGGGAGTTGCTGTTCGGGAACCGAGAAATCGACCCGCATGGTGTCGAGATCCTGCAGCGTCACTACAGCGGTGCCGGGCGCCAGGTACTGGCCGAGGTCGATTTTCGGGATACCCACCATGCCGCTGAAAGGCGCCGTCAGCTGCTTCTGGTCGAGCACCGCCTGCAGTTTGCTCACTTGCGCAGCGGTTGCCGTTGCGGTTGCCCGCGCCGTGTCGAGCGTAGCGTCCGCATTAACGCCGCGCCTCTGCAGTTCAATGGCGCGCGTCAGCGCCATCTGGACGACCGCCACTTGCGCCTTCGTCGCTTCTAGATCTGCGCGCTCGACCGCATCGTCGAGCTGCAGCAGGACCGCGCCGTCCGCAACCTTCTGGTTGGCATGGAAAAGGATGTCCTTGACGACACCGGTGGTCTCTACCGTCAGGTCAACACCGCGCACCGCTTTGACCGTACCGATCGCCTCGACGCCCGGCATCCAGGTCGAAGGCTTAGCGATGGTCGTCGACACGGTTGCCGCCGGCGGCTTCATCGATGCAAAATACTGCTTGATGCCGTTGTCGCGCAGGAAGTTGAAGCCGACGATACCGCCGACCACGACGACGAGCACGGCCAGAACCAGAACGATGATAAAGATACGGAGTATGCGCTTGAACAAGGAAGTCCCCTCAGTCGAAATCCGGCGCGAAGCGCGGACATCGGGACACATATCGACTGCGGGTCCCGATTTCAAATAGTGGCGGTCTTACTGTACCGTCTGGACGGTCTTGTCAATTGGGCCTAAGCTTGCGAAGGGAGGCGCCATGAGAGCCCAGAGAACGAACTCGCGCGAGAAAATTCTCGCTGCGGCGGCCGAAGTCGCACGGGAATCCGGACCCGGCAGCCTGTCGCTGGAAGCGGTGGCCAGCCGCGCCGGCGTTTCGAAGGGCGGGCTGCTCTACAATTTCCCCACCAAGGCCAAATTGATGCAGGGGCTGGTCGAGGGCTATCTGCGTGAATTCGAGCAAGCGCTGGACTCCGCCCGCGCGAATGACAAGGACGAAAACCCGCTGGCCGTCTACATCAGGCTGTCGGCCAATGATTGCGAGGAAAAGCAGCCGTCCGCGTCCTGGATCTTCTCGGCGATCGCCGAAGACCCCGATTTCATGACGCCGATAAAGACATTCAAGCAGCAGCTTTTCGAGCGGCTGAAGGGCGAGACGCCGGACCTCAAATCGCTGCTGGTCTGCTACCTCGCCATCGAGGGGTTGCGCAGCATGAACCTCTTCGATGCGGATGTCCTGTCGAAAGACGAGCGAGAGCTGCTGGTATCGTCCTTGCTTGAGATTGCCAAATAGGCGCTTGGTCGGAGCGCTCAATCCACCGCGCGCTCGATATCGCGGCGCAGGACGATCGCGGTTGTGAGGTCCTCGACACCGCCATGACTGGCGATCAGATCGCGCAGTGTGTTCAGCCTGTCGATGGACGGCACCTCGACCTCGACAATCAGATCGAGTTGGCCGCTGACCGATGATACCCGCCGGACTTCCGGATAGCGTGCCAGCTGGTCGAGAATGCCGATCGACGGCGTGCGTATCAGTGTGACGAGCAGGAAGGCGCAGACCAGGCCCTTGTCCATCTGACCGATATCGGCTCGGTAGCCACGGATGACGCCGCTTTTTTCCAGCGAAGCCACCCGCTCGCTCGTCGCGCTACGCGACAGGCCGATGCGCCCCGCAAGCGTCTTCAGCGGGATGCGAGCCTCCTTCGACAGGATGCCGAGAATGTCCCTGTCCTTGGCGTCCAGTTCCCTCATCACAGCCGCTCCCATCCGCTTCCGTTAATGTGCCGGCCAATGCAATCGTTGTGACGGCGCAACCGACGCTTTGCCGGATGCCCGATTTTCAAGCCCATGCCAAGCTTTGAGAAAGCAGATGCGGATTGCCGATGACCAATGTTTCCCACCCAGCGCCTCAGTTCTCGCAAAGCGAGGCCATTGATATCGCCGCGCGGCATTTCGGCATTGCCGGCAGCGTCACATCGCTGGACAGCGAGCGCGACCAGAATTTCAAGCTGACCGCATCCGACCATTCGTTGTGGATCCTCAAGATCGTCAACGCCAGCGAGCCGCTCGGTGAGAGCGAGTTCCAGACGGCGCTGTTCGACCACCTCGAGCGCAACAGTCCTCATCTCGCAGTACCGCGTCTCAGGATGACGGCGCGGGGAACATCTCTCGCTCGCGCCACCGGCGCCGGTGGCGAAGACCATGCCGTGCGCCTGGTCTCCTGGCTTGCCGGCCGGCCGCTGGCTGAGAGCCCGTCCACTCCGGAGCTGCTTGAAAGCCTCGGCGGCGCGCTCGGCCGGTTGGACCGCGCACTGCAAGGCTTCATCCACCCCGGCGCGCTGCGCACGTTCGACTGGGACATTCGCCGGGCCGGTGCTGCGCGGCAACGCCTTCACCACATCGACGATGAGCAGGATCGCGCCTTGCTGGAGCGGTTCCTCGATCATTTCGATGCCGCGATCGCGCCCCGACTGCAGGCGCTGCGGGCGCAGGTGATCCACAACGACGCCAATGACTGGAACGTGCTCGTCGATCCGGAGCGGCCAGAGCATGTCGCCGGGCTGATCGATTTCGGCGATGCCTTGCACAGCGTGCTGATCGCCGAGGTTGCGGTCGCCTGTGCTTATGCCATCCTCGATGCCGAAGATCCGATCGGCGCTGCCGCCCGTCTTGCCGGCGGGTTCCATGCCGAGTATCCGCTGCGTGAAGAGGAGCTCGATCTGCTCTTCGATCTCATTGCGATGCGTCTCGTCACCTCGGTGACGCTGTCGGCGGCGCGCAAGGAGCGGACCACCGACAATCCCTATCTGTCCATTTCGGAAGCGCCGGCCTGGCGCCTGCTGCGGCGCTTGGGAGCGATGAACCGGCGCTTCGCGACGGCGATCCTGCGCCACGCCTGCGGCTTCGAGGCCGCGCCCGGAGCGCGCGCCATCACGCGCTGGATCACTGCGAACCGCGCGCAACTTGCGCCAATTCTCGACCGCCATCCGGCGACGCTTGCCAAGGCGATCGTGCCGTACGGCGATCCGCAAAGTCCAATGACGGTGACATCGGCCGCTCGGCAGCCCGACCAGGCGACCGCATGGTGGGATGCCTATTGCGCCGAGCATGGCATTGCGCTCGGCATCGGCCCGTGGGGCGAGGCACGCACGGTCTACACCAGCGACATCTTCCGCTCGCGGTTCGTCGAAGGCGCCCGCCGCGCCAATCATCTGGGCCTCGATCTGTTCATGCCGGCGGGTACGCGGCTCTACACGCCACTGGCCGCCACCGTCAGAAGCGTCGAGATCGAGGAGGATCCGCTCGGCTATGGCTGCCTGGTGGCGCTGGAACATGCGCCGCCGGGATGCCCACCCTTCGTCACCCTGTGGGGGCATATGGCGCATGAGGCAGGACGGCGGCTGAAGGCCGGCGACCACCTGGAAGCAGGCGCGCTCGTCGGCGAAATGGGCACGGCCGCGGAGAATGGCGGCTGGGCGCCGCATCTGCATTTCCAGATATCGACGGATGCAAGCCTGGCCGCGCGCGACATCCTTGGCGTCGGCGAAGAACGCTATCTTGCCGTCTGGCAAGAGCTGTTTCCAGACGCCGCTGAGCTGGCCGGCATTCCGCCCGAAACCTTCCATAAAAGCGGTCGTTCCCGTCCGCAGATCGTTGCCGCGCGCAAGGCGTCGCTGCTGCCCAATCTCTCGATCTCCTATTCCGAGCCGATCAAGTTCGTGCGCGGAGAAGGCGTCTGGCTGATCGACGATACTGGGCGCGCCTATCTCGATTGCTTCAACAATGTCTGCCACCTCGGTCATGCCCATCCCGATGTGGTCGAAGCGATCGCCAGGCAGGCGGCGAAACTCAACACCAACACACGCTATCTGCACGACGCCATCGTCACTTATGCGGAACGGCTGACGGCGACCTTGCCCGCAGGCCTGTCGGTGGCGTCCTTCGCCTGTTCGGGCAGCGAGGCCAACAGCCTGATGCTGCGCATGGCGCGAGCCCATACCGGCCGCAGCGAGGCGATCGTGCTCGACTGGGGATATCATGGCACGACGCAGGAACTGATCGAACTCAGCCCTTACAAATACAAGCGCAAGGGCGGCAAGGGGCGCCCGCCGCATGTGTTCGAGGCGATCATCCCCGACAGCTACCATGCCCCGGCCGAATGGCCGCTGGCGGAGCAAGCAAAACGCTTTGCCGAGAGTGTCGCCGAGCAGATCGCTGATATGGCGAGACAAGGCCGGGCGCCTGGCCTGTTCCTGGCGGAATCTATCCCCAGCGTCGCCGGCCAGGTGTTCCTGCCGGACGGCTATCTCACGGAAGTCTATGCGATGGTGCGGGCCGCCGGCGGCATTTGTGCGGCCGACGAGGTGCAGGTCGGCTTCGGCCGCGTCGGCAGCCATTGGTGGGCTTTCGAGACGCAAGGGGTGACGCCCGACATCGTCACCATGGGCAAGCCGATCGGCAACGGCCATCCGATGGCGGCCTTGGTGACGACCACCGAGATCGCCGCCTCGTTCAACAACGGCATGGAATATTTCAACACTTTCGGTGGCAATCCGGTGTCCTGTGCGGCCGGGCTTGCGGTGCTCGACGTCATCGAGCGCGACGGCCTCAGGCGCAATGCGCTGGAGATCGGCGACTATCTTATAGCCAGGTTCAAGGCCTTGCAGTCCCGCTACGACATCATCGGCGACGTGCGCGGCCAAGGGCTCTTCCTCGGTATCGAACTGGTCGAGGACCGCAAAAGCAAGGCGCCGGCGACCGCCCTAGCGCGCCACGTCAATGACGGGGTCAGGGCACGCGGCGTGCTGATCGGCACCGAAGGGCCGCACGACAACGTGCTGAAGATGCGCCCGCCGATGATCTTCAGCCGGGCCAACGCCGATCATCTGGTCGGCGTTCTCGATGAGACGCTGGCGGCGGTTCTGGCGGAAGGGACGTAGGGCGGATCCGCACGCCCAGGCGGCGCGCGGACAGAGTTTTAGGGACAGCGATTTTCACGAACTTCCGGCGCTCCACGTGCCGGCGGCAGGAGAGGCTTTGCCTCATCAAGGGAGGAAACAGATCATGAGACATGCAGTCATCACCGCGCTCTTGCTTGCATCGGTCACGATGCCGGCGCGGGCGGATACGTTCGACATCGTCAAGCAGAGGGGTTCGATCCTGTGCGGCGTCAGCCAGGGCGTCGCCGGTTTTTCGTCACCCGACGACCAAGGGAAATGGGGCGGTTTCGACATCGATTTCTGCCGCGCTGTCTCGGCCGCCGTTTTCGGCGACCCCGACAAGGTGAGCTATGTGGCGCTGTCGACCAAGGAACGCTTCACCGCCCTGCAAGCGGGTACCGTCGATATTCTGTCGCGGCAGTCGACGTGGACGCTGTCGCGTGACACGGGCATGGGCATCCACTTCGCCGGCGCCGCCTATTATGACGGCCAGGGCTTCATGGTGCGCAAGGACCTCGGTGTCGACAGCGCGCTCAAGCTCACCGGCGCGACGGTCTGCGCGGAGCAGGGCACGACCACAGAGCAGAATGTCGCCGACTATTTCAGCGCCAACAAGATGAAGTACGAGGCGGTGGTCATCGATTCCGCCGACAGCATCATCAAGGCATTCGATAGCGGCCGCTGCGATGTCTACACCACGGACGCATCGGCGCTCTATGCGCAGCGCCTGAAGCTGACCGACCCCGCCGCCTTCACAGTGCTGCCCGAGATCATTTCGAAGGAACCGCTCGGCCCGGCCGTTCGCAAGGGCGACGACAAGTGGTTCGACATTGTGCGCTGGACACTGTTCTCGCTGATCGAGGCGGAAGAGGAAGGCATCACCCGGGCCAATGCGGAAGCCTCGCTGAAGTCACAGAATCCGACGATCCGCCGCTTCCTCGGCGTCGACGGTGACAATGGCCAGCAGCTTGGGCTCGAGCCTACCTTCGCCTACAACATCGTCGCCAAGGTTGGCAATTACGGCGAGATGTTCGAGCGCAATCTCGGTCAGTCCAGCCAGCTGAAGATAGCGCGCGGCATCAATGCGCTGTGGAACGCCGGCGGCCTGATGTACGCGCCGCCGGCGCGCTGATATCCTAGCCGGGCCGCGTGCGTTTCGGTGACGCGCGCGGCCCTGTTTCGGCGATCCTAGAGACGCAATCCAGCGACGCGTGACGGCGTCGGTCGCCAGGCTTTTCGCCTGAAATATCCGCGGACATTGTGTTCGTCATCGTCCCACAGGGTTCATTGTGCGTACATAGCGTCCATCCCGGTTCTTTGCTGCCATGCAATAGGAGTGGGACATGCTGGATATAGTTTATAGCGAGGCGGGTATTCCGAGACCGGGACCGGATCATCCGCTGGATCAATGGGGTGGCGCGAAGTGGTTCCTGCCGGCCGTCGGCGTGCTGGTGCTCGTCGGCATTGTCTATGTCGGCTATGCGCTCATCCAGGATCAGGCGGTGGCCAAGACCGTGCCGTGGATCCTGCTCGGCATCGCTTTGCTGATCGCGCTCGGCTTCGAGTTCGTCAACGGCTTCCATGACACCGCCAACGCGGTGGCGACGGTCATCTACACACGCTCCATGCCGGCCGAATTCGCCGTAATGTGGTCGGGCGCCTTCAATTTCCTCGGGGTTCTCACTTCCAGCGGCGCGGTCGCCTTCGGCATCCTGTCGCTGCTGCCGGTGGAACTGATCCTGCAGGTCGGCTCGTCCTCCGGCTTTGCCATGGTGTTCGCGCTGCTCGTCGCGGCGATCCTGTGGAATCTCGGCTCAGGACTGACCAAGACGGTGGCGCTGGAAGCAGCGATCGACGACGTCACCGTCAACGCCATCGCGCCGGGTTACGTCTGGACGCCGCTGGTCGAAAGGCAGATCCCGGACACGATGAAGACGCGCGGCATGACCGAGGAACAGGTCAAGCATGATGTGCTGCTCGCCGCCCAGCCGACCAAGGAATTCGTCACCGTCGACGAGCTTGCCGCGCTGACGCTGTTCCTGTGCTCGGACTCCGCCAATCAGATCACCGACACGACCTTGCCGATGGACGGCGGCTGGACCGCACAGTAGAGCGTAGGCGAGGCGTTTCGTTTGCCAGCTGATGTCGCGGCGCGCCAGCAAGAGGCACTTCGGTCAGGTCCATGAAAATCATCCAGATCTCCGATCCGCATCTGATGACACCGGGCGGTCTTCTGTACGGCTCCGATCCGCTCGCCCGGCTGGAAGCCTGCCTTGCCGACATCGGCACAAACCATGCCGATGCCGAACTGGTGGTGATCTCCGGCGACCTCACCAATGACGGCGAACGCGCCGCCTACGCCGCGCTGCGGGAGACACTGGCAGGGTTGGTTCCGCCCTGCCGGCTGATGCTCGGCAACCATGACGACCGGATGCTGTTTGTCGAGATGTTCCCGGAAGCGGTTGCGGAAAACGGTTTCGTCCAAAGCGTCGTCGACAGAAGCGAGGGCCGCCTGGTCCTGCTTGACACACTGGACAGCGGCCATGTCGAGGGCAGGCTGTGCGAGGCGCGCCTGCGTTGGCTAGGCGAGAGACTGGAAGAGGCGCGCGACCGGCCGGTCTTCCTGTTCATGCATCATCCGCCGTTCAGGATTCATATCCCCGAGCTTGACCGTGTCATGCTCACCGACGCCAATGCGTTGCACGATGTCCTACTGCGCCACGGCAATGTCCGTCATATCTTCGCTGGGCATGTCCATCGGCTGATCGCCGGCAGCTGGCGCGGTATTCCGGTGAGCACGCTGCGCAGCACCAATCATCAGACCGCGCTCGATTTTTCGGACAGCTGGAGCCTTGGCCACGAGCCTCCCGCGTATGCCGTGATCCTGATCGACGCTGACGGGGTGGTCGTCCACTTCCACGACTTTCCCGCCGCGCGGCCGGGTAGCGCTATCGTTGTCGGCAGCACCGGCTAGGTAATGCTGTGGGCACGACTTGTCGTGGGTGACCGCTGCCGTCGATCGCTCATCCGGCGCCGCAATCGACCTCGACAATTATCTGATACCGTACCGTCCCCCGCCGAAAATCAATTCCGATTTCCGGAGCCATAGGCTAGAACGATTTTCGGGTTTTGTACGGGGTCTATATGTTCGCTACGGTCTTTGGTGCTTTCCGCGTCCTTTCCTTCCTCGTTGCCGGCCTCGCCTTCGCGCTGTGCACGCCGGCGCACGCGGTTGAATTCAAGACAATCACGATCAACGTCGGTTACGGTGCTGGCGGGGGCTATGACCAGACGTCGCGGCTGATCGCACGCCACCTTGGCCAATTTCTGCCCGGTAATCCGAACATCGTGGTTCAGAATGTGCCGGGGGGCGGAAGCCTCAAACTCGTAAAGATGATGGTGGGCAGCGAGCCCGCCGATGGCAGCGTTCTCGCCTCGATCGGCGAGGCTATGGCCTATGCCCCTATCCTAGATCCGAAGAACGCGAATTTCGATCCGCTCGCCCTGCAGTGGATCGGCTCGCTCATCGACGATCCGGCCTATTGCATGACGACCAAGAGCTCCGGCATCGACACGATGGAGAAGTTCCTGCGGTCCGATTTCCTGATCGGGGCATCGGGCAGGAGCAGTTCGACCTACATCTATCCGGCCCTGGTCAAGAACGGGTTGAAGGCGAAGTTCAACATCGTGACCGGCTTCGAAGGAACGGCGGACATTCAATTGGCCATGCAGCGTGGTGAAATCGCCGGCTTGTGCGGCGTTTCAAGTTATGTCCTCACCGTCAATCGCGATACGATCAACATCATCGGGACATTCGGAGAAGGCACCATCGCGAGTGGAGAAAAGCTGGAGAGTTTTTCCGAGAAGATAAAGGACCCGACGATTCGACAGGCCGTCACCCTTATCGAATCGAGCTTGCATTTCCATCACCCGCTAGTGGTGCCGCCGGGAACACCCGGTGAGACGGTCGATGCTCTGCGCAAAGCCTATCTGGATATGGCCAGGGACCCGGAATTCCTGGCTGACGCCAACAGGATGGGCGAAACCAAGGTGAAGGTTACCAGCGGCGAAGAGATCAGCCGAATTATCGCGCAGCACCTCAAATCGGATCCGGTGGTCTTCGAGGCCGCCAGAGATCTCATAGAATAGGGCTTTGCCCGGCGTTTTCGTCGCTCGCTCATTCCATGGTGCTGTCCAGCCTTCCTGCGACGGCATTCGGATACACCATCACCCCTGCTGAAAACCGATTCCGATTTCCGAGGTCATGGGTTAGAACGGCTGCGGGTTTTATGCGGGGTTTATACGGTGGCTACGATCTTTCGCGCGTTGCGCGTCCTTGAAGGGGCCGCCGACATCATCGTCGCAAGCCAGCGTGGCGAGCCCGCGGGCCTGTGTGCGCTTGCCTACCACAATGTTGCCGACAAGCTCGACGAGTTCAACGTCATCGGGACGTTCGGGCCCGGTACCATCCCGCAGGCGCCGACGCTGCCGCGCTTTTCCGACCAGATCAAGGATCCGGTGATCCGCCAGGCGGCGCAGTTGATCGAATCTTCGCGAGAGTTTCACCTGCCGCTGATCGCGCCGCCCGGAACGCCGAAGGAGACGCTCGATGCCTTGCGCAAGGCCTATGTCGACATGAGCAGGGATCCGGATTTTCTCGCCGATGCCGCCAAGCTCGGCGACCTGTCCATCAAGATCACAACGGGCGAGGAAATCACGGCACTGGTCGCCCGCAAGCTCAAGGCCGATCCGACAGTGTTCGAGGCGGCCAGGAATCTCGTGAAGTAGGCGTCTGACAGGAACTTCGGTTTGGATCTGATCCTCACGGCCATCGTCGAGATGGCGCAGCCCTTTCGTTTGCTGATGCTGATGGCCGGCGTCTTCGCCGGCCTCATCGTCGGCGCGGTGCCGGGTATTGGCGGCCTGTTCGGCATGGCCCTGCTCATCCCGATGACCTACAACATGGATGCCTACGCGGCTTTCGCGCTGCTGCTCGGCATGGGCTCGGTCAACACCACATCGGACACGATACCGGCGATCCTGTTCGGTGTTCCGGGCTCGGTCGGCGCCGCCGCGACGGTGCTCGACGGCCATGCCATGGCCAAGAAAGGCGAGGCGGCGCGGGCGTTCGGCGCTTCCTACTCGGCCTCGATGATCGGCGGTGTCTTTGGCGCGCTGGTGCTTGCCGCGGCCATTCCGATCATGCGGCCGGTGGTTCTCTACCTGAGGACGCCCGATTTCTTCGCCATCTGCGCCTTTGGCCTGTCCATCGTCGCGCTGCTCGCCGGCAGCCAGCCGCTGAAGGGGCTCGCGGCGGCGATGCTCGGCATGCTGGCGTCCTTCGTCGGCCTCGATCACATTGCCGGCGCCGACCGCTGGACCTTTGGCCAGATCTATCTGTGGAACGGCCTGCCCATCGTTGTGGTGTTCCTGGGCCTGTTCGGCCTGCCCGAACTCGCTTCGCTGCTGATGCGAGGCTCAATCCAGGGCGACTCGGCAATCCCGACCTATTCCGGCATGCGGCAAGGCATGATGGATACGCTGCGGGAGTGGCCGCTGGTCTTGCGCTGCAGCGCCATCGGTTCCCTGCTGGGCGCGGTTCCGGGGGTCGGCATCGCCGTGCTGGACTGGATCGCCTATGGCCATGCCGCGCGGCGGCCGGGACCTGGACCGAAATTCGGCGAGGGCAATGTGCGCGGCGTCATCGCGCCGGAAGCCGCCAACAACGCCAAGGAAGGCGGCTCGCTGATCCCGACCATCGCCTTCGGCGTGCCCGGATCGGCCTCGATGAGCATCCTGCTCGGCGCCTTTGTCGTGCACGGCCTGGTTCCGGGGCCCGACATGCTGGGCAAGAACGCTGCGGTCACCATGTCGATGGTGTTCAGCATCGCCGTCGCCAACATCATCGGCGCCGTCACCTGTCTGTTCCTGACCAGGCCGCTGGCGCGTATCGCACGCGTCTCCGCGGCCGTGCTGGTGCCCCTGGTCGTCACTTTCATCGTCGTCGGTGCCTTCCAGACCAATATGAGCGCGCTCGATTTCGTGCTGCTTATCCTGATCGGCATCATCGGCATGGCGATGAAGGAGCTCAACTGGCCGCGCTCTGCCTTCTCGCTGGGTTTCGTGCTCGGGCCGAGCCTGGAAAACTACTTTTTCCTCGCCTACCAGATATCGGGCTGGTCATGGCTGAAGCAGCCATTGGTGCTGGTCCTGCTCGGCCTTTCCGTCGCCGGCGTGATCCGGCAATCGGTATCCTGGGTCAAGACGCGAAACAGCACCGGGGCGCTGCCGCCGCCATTGCCCGACCTGATCGCCAGCAGCGTGATGACCCTGCTTGCCCTGGCGGCCTTTGTCAGCGCTGCGGCATGGTTTCCGTTCGAAGCCGGCATCTTCCCGATGATCACGGCTGGCCTGCTGGCGCTCTTGTCGCTGGCAATATCCGTACAGACGGCGCTGCGGCTGCTGCGGCAGACGCGAGACGGCCAGGCGCCCTTCGCACCGGCCACCGCCAGCGGTGAATGGGCGCCCTCCGGCGATGGCGCCATGAAAGGCAATCTTGCCGTGATCGGGCTTTGCCTGGCGCTTGCGGTGCTCATTCTCTCGATCGGACATCTGGCAGCCACATTCATCTTCGTGGCGGGCGCGATCTTTGGGCTCGGCTCGATCTCGCCGCGCTCGCCCATCCTGGTTGCCGCGGGCACGACATGCATCGTCTTTGCCGTGTTCGACATCCTTGTGTCGCAGCCCTGGCCGACACCATGGCTGGCGAAGATCCCGGACCTCTTTTAGATCTTGGTCGAGAGCGTCTCGACAAGGCGGCGGCGCAACAGCTTGCCGTTGTCGCTGTAGGGCAGCGACGCCACCAGCCTGATCTCACGCGGCCGCCGGTCCGGCGCGACGTTGGCGCGCAGGAATGCCCGGAATTCCTCGACAGTGCCATGCTCGGCTAC
The DNA here is from genome assembly GCF_001428185.1 of Mesorhizobium sp. Root695. Lineage (NCBI taxonomy): Bacteria > Pseudomonadati > Pseudomonadota > Alphaproteobacteria > Hyphomicrobiales > Phyllobacteriaceae > Mesorhizobium > Mesorhizobium sp. Root695. The sequence goes on from NZ_LMHO01000026.1 coordinate 23,376, forward strand.
GATGAAGGCGGCAATCTCCTGTCCCATCGTGTCGTCGGGAAAACCGGCGACGGCGACGTCTCGAATCTTGGGATGGCCCCGTAACAGCTTCTCCAATTCCTGCGGCGCGACGTTGACGCCGCCACGCACGATCATGTCGGACTCGCGGTCGACGATCGTCAGGAAACCATCGTCGTCGACAAAGCCGATGTCGCCCGGAATACCCCAGTCCGGGCCCATGACGTCCGGGTCGACGAACAATCGGTTGCCCGGCAGCAGCGCCGCCGAAACCATGGTGGAGGTCCAGGCCTTGATCCGTCCGGGCTCGCCCTTGCCGAGCAATTCTCCGTTCGGCCCCAGCACATCGATGCGCACGCCGGCGAATGGCTTGCCGGTGGTCTCGGGCTTGGCCAGAACGTCAGACCCCTTCAAAGTCGTGATGTTGCCGGTAAGGCTCGTGGCGTAGCAGATCTGATAGCCGGGAGACAGGTTCCGGTAAGCGGCAATCTTGTCTTCCGCCCGTGCCGGTCCGCCGATGCTGAAAAGCACGTCGAGATCCGGCAAAATGCGGGTCGATCGCTCGCCCGCTTCGCGCACCAGCCGTGAAATCACAGGCGGCGGCAAGGCGGTTGCGCTGGCCTTGAACGACAAAAGGGCCTCAATCAGCTCGGATGGCGTGAACAGCGGCGGGAACAAGCTGACCGTGCCGCCATAGAACAGGTATCCCAACATTTGGTGGCGTGTTGCCGAATAGGACAGTGCCATGGGCGTCAGCAGGCGCTTTGCAGTTCCTTCGAGCGTGCTCCGGCGTGCCGCGACCCGACGTCCGAGCGCCCCATGAGACTGGATATAGGCCTTGGGATCGCCGGTGGTGCCGGACGAAAACATCAGGAAGGCCGGATGTACTTCGCCATCGTCGGCATCGATCGGATCGACGGGCGCCGAGGTGGCCTTCCAGTCGGTCTGGAAAATGGCATTCGGATAGGAGTCGTCCCCGGGCGGGCTGCGGCTCTCGAAAATCAGGGCGAGTCCGAAGTCGTGGGCGTAGCGCGCACGCTGAATTCTTGGCGCCCGGAAATCGATCACGGCCGGCGTGGCGCCGATCTTCCAGCAGGCGAGGATCGAGAGCACGACGTCGATGTTATCGATCATGGAGAGGCCGACGCGGTCGCCAGGCCGCAGCCCCGATGTCCTGAAATTGGTGGCGAGATGGCCGATCTGCGCCAGGCATTGGCCGTATGTTATCTGCTGACGGCCGCTGACTATTGCCACGCGGTCGCCATGGGCGGCGAAGGCCTCCAGTATGTCTCGGCCAAAACTCATTGCCGGTGCTGAACGTCGCGCGCTGCCGTGTCTCTTGCGGCGAGGAAAGCGATGATCTCCGCGTCGATCGCATCCATGTTGGCCGCACGGAACTTGTCATGCGCGCCCGGCATGACGACGGTTTTCATGGTGGCCATGTCGGATGCCCAGTCCCTGTATTGCTCCACTGTCGTGGCGCCCCATTCGGAACTGGCGAGAATGAGGATGTCGCAGGGATAGGACGAGGGCACGAAACCGGCCGCTGCCTGCAAGAGCGCGCTCTTGAACGCCTTCTTGCGCAGGTGTCGCCCAAGGCGTGACTGTCCTAGGCCGACCGCGCTGAGCCCATCGCGCAACAGGCGCCAGTAGATCACCTTGCGGGCGATCTGGCGACGCCTGCTCTCGGTCATGCGATCGTCCGGCATCGGTTTCAGCCAGGCGGAGCCGGGCGAGGGCGGATCGATGAGAACAAGCGCCGGCCGCTTGCCGGTCGCTTCATGGCTCAGCCGGCCGACCTCGATCGCCAGCAGGCCGCCCGCGCATATGCCGCCGATGATGTCGGGATGCTGGCCGGTCACCGAAGTGAGCGCTTCAAAATAGTTGGAGCTGAATTCGGCCATGCTGGAATAGGGCGTCTCGCCGGGCTCGAGCCCCATGCCGCGCACGGCCATGACAGCGTATTTCTGCTTCAGTCGCTTGCCGAAGCGATTGGCGAACAGGGCCGAGCCGGAAATGCCGTGGATCATGGCGATCGGCTCATGGCCGACATTGCCCGCCACCGGCACGATCAACTGACCGGCAGGATGGACCGGCACCAGCGATGCAATCAGCCGGCCGAACTCACGCGGCGTCTGCGCCCCGAGCAGGGCGGAGGTCTGCAACTTGACGCCGAACCGCTTCTGCACGGCCAGCACCAAAGTCTCGGCCGTCAGCGAGTCGCCGCCGAGATCGAAGAAGTTGTCGTCGAGCTGAACCGCCGATATCTGCAGTTCCGCGGCGAAAATGCCGGCGATCGCATGCGCCGGGCCATCGCCCGGCAGCGCGGCAGGCCGCACCCATTGTTGAACGTTCATCGGAAAGCCCCCAACCGATGCCTCTATGCGCCTTTTACGCACACACAGTCCAGCGAACAAGCCCCGGCTGCCTTTTGCCGGAAGAAGGGGCGACATCTGATTCTTATGGGGTCATCCGGGCCTGCTGTGAACCGTTTGACTGCGCGATATCAGGCCTTCCCTCTCTCCTTTTCGCTCCCGGGAAAGTGCCCTAAAAGAGTATCGATTTGGACATTAGTCTTGACAGAAATACATATGTTCAATACCCGTCAGGCAATTGAACAAGCCTGCAATGTGGGAGGAATAAGCGGTATGGCTTCCAATGTTTCGTTGACGGGTCTTGCCCGCGATCTTCAGGAACGCGCCAAATCGGGCAAGCCTATCCGCATCGGCCTGATCGGCTCCGGCGAGATGGGAACCGACATCGTCACCCGCGTCGCCCATATGTCGGGCATCGAGATCGGCGCCATTTCCGAACTGAACCTGCCCGCGGCGAGCAAGGCGGTGGATATAGCCTTCCAGGAAACCGGGCATGCGCGCGAAGTCTCGAACGATTCGGCGATGACGGCGACGATGGAGGCCGGCAAGGTGGCGGTCACCAACGATGCCAGCCTTGTCATCAACAATGATCTGATCGACGTCGTTATCGATGCCACCGGGGTTCCCGCCGTCGGCGCCGAGATCGGGCTGCGCGCCATGGAACATGGCAAGCATCTGGTGATGATGAATGTCGAGGCCGATGTCACCATCGGCGCCTATCTGAAAAGCGAGGCAGACCGCCTCGGCGTCACCTATTCGCTGGGCGCCGGCGATGAGCCATCTTCCTGCATGGAGCTGATCGAGTTCGTTTCGGCGATGGGTCATCCGATCGTTGCAGCTGGCAAGGGAAAGAACAATCCGCTCAACATCGACGCCATTCCCCCCGACTATGAGGAGGAAGCCAAGCGCCGGCACATGAATGTGCGCATGCTGGTCGAATTCGTTGACGGCTCGAAGACCATGGTCGAGATGGCGGCGATCGCCAATGCCACCGGGCTGGTTCCCGACAAGGCCGGCATGCACGGCCCGGCGGCGACGCTTGGCGAATTGTCCAAGGTACTGGTACCGCAGAGGGATGGCGGCGTGCTGTCGAAGGTCGGCGTCGTCGACTATTCGATCGGCAAGGGTGTCGCGCCCGGCGTCTTCGTCGTCGCCGACATGTCGCATCCGCGTATCTCGGAGCGCATGGAAGATCTCAAGATGGGCAAGGGCCCGTACTTCACCTTCCACCGTCCCTATCACCTGACCTCGCTCGAAGTGCCGCTGACCTGCGCCCGCGTGGTGCTCTACGGCAAGGCCGACATGGTGCCGCTGGCCAAACCGGTGGCCGAGGTCTGCGCGGTGGCCAAGAAGGACATGAAGCCGGGCGAGAAGCTGGATGCGATCGGCGAATATTGCTACCGCGCCTGGATCATGACGACGCCGGAGGCGCGCGCCGCCAAGGCCATTCCCTGCGGCCTGCTGCAGGGCGGCTCGGTCACCGCGCCGATCAGGAAGGGCGAGCTCATCACCTATGCGAATGCCGCTCCCGCGGCGGGCTCCAAGATCGCCGAACTGCGCGCGCGCCAGGACAAGCTCGTCTACGGGTCCGTGGGAGCGTGATCATGACCAGAGCTAGCAAAGCCGTCACTGATAGTCGCGCCAATCTGCCCTTCGTCTACCGCCAGTACAGCGCAGCGCAGCTCAGGGAGGTGCTCTACAAGATGTACCTCATCCGCCGCTTCGAAGAGGGTGCGGAGGAGTGCTACACGCGCGGCCTCATCCACGGCACCATGCACCTGTCGATCGGCCAGGAGGCCAGCGCCGTGGGCATCTGCATGCCGCTCGCCCAGGATGACCAGATCACCTCGACGCATCGCGGCCATGGCCACTGCATCGCCAAGGGCGCCGAGGTCAAGCGCATGTTCGCCGAGTTCTTCGGCAAGACCACCGGCTACTGCAAGGGCCGTGGCGGCTCGATGCACATCGCCGATGTCGGCAAGGGCAATCTCGGCGCCAACGGCATCGTCGGCGGCGGCATCCCGATCGCCGTCGGGGCGGCATTGTCCGCCAAGATGATGAAGACCGGCAAGGCCGTGGTCTCCTTCTTCGGCGATGGCGCCAACAATGAAGGCGCCTTCCATGAGGCGCTGAACATAGCCGCGATCTGGAAGCTGCCGGTGATCTTCGTCTGCGAGAACAATGGCTACGGCATGTCGACATCGACGGCCCGCTCGACCGCCGTCAAGAACATTGCCGAGCGCGCCGCCGCCTATTCGATGCCGGGCGTCATCGTCAACGGCAACATCTTCTCCGAGGTCGCCGAGGCTTCGCACCAAGCTGTTGCCCGGGCCCGCGCGGGCGAGGGGCCGACGCTGATCGAATCCAAGACCTATCGCCATCGCGGCCATTCCAAGAGCGACCGCAACCGCTATCGCACCAAGGAGGAGATCGAGGACTGGATGTCGAATCGCGACCCGATCACCCTGTTCGAAAGCGAGCTCAGGGAATTCGGCTTCATCGACAACAAGGGCATCGAGGCCATTCGCGACGCCGTGGCGCAAGAGATCGCCGACGGTATCGAGTTCGCCAAGGCGAGCCCGTCGCCTGACGTTCGCGACACCGGCAACTATGTCTATACGGAGCAGGCGTGATGGACGCGATGGTGCGTGAACTGAGCTACGCCCAGGCGATCCAGGAAGCCATGGCGATCGCCATGGACATGGACCAACGCGTCTTTCTGATGGGTGAGGATATCGGCGTCTATGGCGGCGCTTTCCAGGTGACCGGCGATCTGGTCGAGCGCTTCGGCACCGAGCGTGTAATCGACACGCCCATTTCCGAACTGGGCGGGGCCGGTGTCGCCGTCGGCGCCGCGCTCACCGGCATGCGGCCGATCTTCGAATTCCAGTTTTCCGATTTCGCCACGCTCGCGATGGAGCAGATCGTCAACCAGGCGGCCAAGATACGCTTCATGCTGGGCGGCGAGGTTTCGGTTCCCGTGGTGATGCGCTTTCCCGCCGGTTCCGGCACGGGTGCGGCGGCCCAGCACAGCCAGAGTCTCGAGGCCTGGCTCGGCCATGTGCCGGGTCTGAAAGTCATCCAGCCGGCGACGCCCTATGATGCCAAGGGCATGCTGTTGGCGGCGGTCGCCGATCCCGATCCGGTGATGATCTTCGAGCACAAGTTGCTCTACAAGATGAAGGGCCCGGTGCCCGAAGGCTATTACACCGTGCCGATCGGCAAGGCAGATATTCGCCGCGAGGGCCGGGATCTCACCGTCGTCGCCACCTCGATCATGGTGCAGAAGGCGCTCGACGCCGCTGTCGTTCTCGAGGCCGAAGGCATCGACGTCGAAGTCGTCGATCTCCGGACTATCCGGCCGATGGACAAGCAGACCGTCATCGACAGCGTCAAGAAAACGTCGCGGCTGATGTGCGTCTACGAAGCGGTCAAGACGCTGGGCATCGGCGCCGAAGTCAGCGCCATGATCGCCGAGAGCGAAGCGTTCGACTATCTCGATGCGCCGATTGTGCGGCTGGGCGGCGCCGAAACGCCGATCCCCTACAATCCGGAACTCGAGAAAGCGACGGTGCCGCAAATTCCCGACATCATCACCGCCGCGCGCGACCTCGTGAGAGGGGCTCGCTGACCCATGCCGACTGAAGTCATTCTTCCCAAGGTCGACATGGACATGGCGACCGGACAGATCTCGCGCTGGTTTGCCGAGGAAGGTGCCAGGGTCAAGAAGGGCGATGTGCTGTTCGAGATCGAAACCGACAAGGCGGCGATGGAGATCGACGCGCCGGCCAGCGGCGTCCTGCGCGACGTCACCGGCAAGGAGGGGGTCGATATCCCCGTTGGCGCGGCTGTGGCGTGGATTTATGCCGAGGATGAAAGCTATGCGCCAATCTCCCCCCTTGAGGGGGAGATGTCGATGAAGTCGACAGAGGGGGTCGCCTCAGGAGGCACCTCCCTTGAGCCGCATCCGGTCGAACCGACCCCACCCGACCGGCCTGCGGCCCGCCCCCTTCCGCTCGAGGGGGAGGGGAGAACCCGCGCGACACCTTTGGCTCGTCGCTTGGCTCGAGAAGCAGGCCTGAACCTTTCCGGCATATCCGGCACAGGCCCGTACGGCCGCGTTGTAAAAGCCGATATCGACGCGGCACTTTCCTCCCCCCTCGAGGGGGAGGTGTCCGCGAAGCGGACGGAGGGGGTCGCCTCAGAAGGCACCGCCCAGTCCAGCACCGCCCTAGCGTCGAGCACTGCCGAGACGACCCCAGCCGACCGGCCCTTGGCCGGCCATCCTCCCCTCAAGGGGGAGGGGGACGTCCTGCGCTTGTTCGAGGATGGCTCCTACGACCTCGTCCCGCATGACAACATGCGCAAGACCATCGCGCGCCGTCTGGTCGAGGCCAAGACCACCATCCCGCATTTCTACCTGACGCTCGACTGCGAACTCGATGCGCTGCTGGCGTTGCGTACGCAGATCAATGCGGCAGCCCCGGTGAAGAAGACCGATAAGGGCGACGC
>NZ_LMHO01000027.1:0-29772 GCF_001428185.1 Mesorhizobium sp. Root695
CGGCATCCTGCAGGCGGTAGATCGGTTCGACCGGCGGCCGACCGCGCTGCGCATTGCGGCGATTCAGGTGCTCGACCTCCATTTCCTGGATATGCGCCGAATCCGGCAGCATGACCGAGCAAAGATCGATGGTGGCGCGGGTCGTATGGATGGGACCAGAAAAGCCCTGTTTAACCAGTTTCGGCAAAAGGCCGCTGTGGTCGATGTGCGCATGCGTCAGGATGACAGCGTCAATCGCGTCAGGTGGAAACGGGAATGGACCGTAGTTCAATTCCCGCTCGGACTTCGACCCCTGGARCAGGCCGCAGTCGATAAGGATGCGCGAATGCGGCGTCTCGATCTCATAACATGAGCCGGTGACGCCATGGGCCGCGCCATGGAAACGCAGGATAGGATCCGTGTCGCGTCTCATCTCGGGACGACCTAATGCGACAGGAGGACAGGCAGGCGCAGGTCCGCGAGAATGCCTTCGGTGGCGCCGCCAAGCACGAAGTCCCTGACGCGGGAGTGACCATATCCGCCCATGACAAGCAKTTTGCCGCCGATCTTGAGAGCGTGTTCCTGGAGAGCGGTTCCGATCGACCGATCCCCTGCCTGGATCGAGGCGGCCTCGGCCACCAGACCACGCGTCCTCAAGCCCTGCGCAAGGCGTTCGTCGATGTCCTGTCCCGGAAGCGGCTTTTCGTCGGTCACGGTCACAACGGTGATCATGGAGGCATGTTCGAGAAACGCCCGCGCGTCGGCAACAGCCCTTGCTGCCACTCGGCTGCCATCCCAGGCGATGACGACATGGTCAAGGACSCCAACGTCCGTGGRGTCGGGAAGAAGCAGGGYCGGTCGACCCGAACCGAACAGGATCGCCTCGGCTATCATCCGCGCCGTCTGGTTGCCCGGCGCCCAGCCGGCCAGACAGACATCGAAATAGCGGGACTSCTTTGCGGCAACGTCGCCCATCAAGGCCGGTGGTGCGGTCAGCAACTGCGTGGTGAGGGTCACACCGCCATGCGCTGCTGCTTTCGCAATCGCCTCCAGCAGGACRCTGCCGCATTTGCGGCTGGTCGCCTCGACCTCTCGTATCTTGTGGGGAAGATCGAGCAAGTAGCTCGACAGCGCGTTCGAGACGTCGGGAATGTCGACATTGATGGCAACGGCATGGAGCGCCGCGTCGATCTGCTTGACGAGCGCAACCGCATTCTCTGCAATCTTCGGGGAGTTTGCGTCTGGATAGGTCGCCAGACAGAGAGATGCCATAAGCTTCATCGGATTTCGCCTCGGTGCGGCCGCGGATGGCCATCGTTCGTGACATNGGGGAGTTTGCGTCTGGATAGGTCGCCAGACAGAGAGATGCCATAAGCTTCATCGGATTTCGCCTCGGTGCGGCCGCGGATGGCCATCGTTCGTGACATCTGTAGTCACAAGGGACGAGGCCAGCTTTGATTCACCGCAAATGCGTCTCCGCTAGATGATGGGCGCTGGGGGTGGTCGGCATTTGGTTAGGAGCAATGGTAGTGGGAGCCGTTTGCACACAAGCACCATCAAACCCGGCAGATCGGTGTCTCAAGCAAAATATCGACCCGAAGACGCCGGCTCAAGGTTTGCGACGGCGCGGTCGATGAGGGGCAGTCGTAGGTCTGTCATGAAATTAGTACGGCGATTGCGTGGTGTTCGATCTGATGGTTGTCTACGCTACAATAGCCGCGCAGTACGAAAACCAGCATAATTTCAAATCATTAGAGACCTCGCAATCGTACAATGACAGGCATTGGGAAATATCAGGAAAGGTCGTCTGACAGATTCCTAGTCTGTACGTCACAGGTTCGATTCCTGTCGGGATCACCATGCAAAGTCAAATTTCTAAGGCGTCGCCGCCAACATGAAAAACCCGCCATGGCGAACCATGGCGGGTGATTTTCACGCAAAATGGAAACAGCCCGTTCAGCCAACCCGAACGACAAAATGCTTCGTCACCGGCTCGACGATCTTCCACGTTCCCTTGAAATCGGCTTCCACCACGAAGGCGTCGCCGGGGCCGACTTCGACAGGCGTGCCGCCGTCGGGCGTGATGATGATGCGGCCGGCGATCATGTGCACGAACTCATAGTCGGTGTATGTCGCGTGATAGGTGCCGGGCGTCGCCTGCCATGTGCCCGACAACACCTTGCCGTCCTCGGTCGTGTGCTGGACGGCGGTTTTCATGGTCGGTTTGCCTTCGATCACGACCCAGCCGGTCAGATCACCGGCTTCCGCGTTTTCGACGGCGCCAAATTTGAGGATCGTGTTGCGTGTCATGTCCTAGGCTCCGTCTGGTCCGTTGTGCCGGCGTCATTTGCCTGGACGGTCAGATAGCCGATGCCCCTGCCGCGAGCAATGCCGGCGCCATGCGGTGCATGACGCACTCGCGTATCGGGTCAACGGGCAGGTTCAGGGTTTGTGCCGTGCCGAGACCAGCTCGGCCTTGCGCCGCGCCGTCTCCAGTCCAAGCCCGATGAAGGCGCGAGCGTGTTTGGCGAGCGCCACATTGTCTGTCCACAGATTGCGCCAGATGGCGGTTTTTTTCGACAGGTTCTCGTCGACGATTTCCGACGAGAAGGATTCGAAGCTGAGGTCATCGCTGTAGCCGATCGCCGTCAGCGCATCGAAGATCGCCGCGAAGTCGATGTTGCCGGTGCCGAGGAACCCGCGATGGCTTTCGCCGATATGGACATAGCCGATCTTGCTTGCGGCATGGCGGATGGCCAGCCCGACATCGGCTTCCTCGATGTTCATGTGGAAGGTGTCGAGATGCAGGAAGATGTTGTCCGAGCCTGTATCCTCGATGAAGGCCAGCCCTTGCGCGGCGGTGTTGAGCAGGTTGCTTTCGAAGCGGTTGACGATCTCGAGGTTGAGCGTGACGCCGGCCGCCTTGGCCGTCTCGGCGACCTTCGCCAGCGTGCCGGCGCTGCGCTGCCATTGATCGCGCGTGGGCGCCTCGACCTGCAATCCGTGGCTGGTCGAGAGAATGCCGGCGACCTTCCGGCCGCCAAGATCGCGCGTCAGCGCGATGGTGTCATTGAGGATTTCGACGCCGCGCGCGGCAATCGCCTTGTCGGCGCTCGAAATGTCGCCATCACCAGGCAATCCGATGCTGATCGCGACGCCAAGGCCGAGATCGGCGATGCGCCTGGCAAGTCCGCCAATGTCGACATCGGCCGGGTCGAGATAGGAGAATTCGATGAGGTCGAAGCCGGCCTCTTTGGTGTTGGCCAACGTCCGATCGAGATCGGCCTGTGCCGAGCTCGCCGACCAGACGAAAGAATGGATTCCAATACGCGACATCATCGTCTCCGGCTTCTGCGCATCGGACCCAGAAGCGGAGCCGATGCCTGGACAAGACGTGCGGCCGGTGATCCCGGCCGCACGCTGCTGAGGGACGTTTAGCGGGCCGCGGTCCAGCCCTTGTAGTCCTTCAGGTTCTCGGCCGTGATCAGCTTCGGGTCGAGCAGCACGGTCGGCTCCGCCGGCTTTTTGCCGGCAAGCAATTCGGCTGCCATCGTCAGCGACTGGCCAGCCATCACGTAAGGATCCTGCGAGGCCGAAGCCTTGATCATCGAGGTGCCGGAGGAGAGTTCCTTCTCGATATCGGGCGCGCCGTCGACGGCGGTGAAGATGAACTCCGAGCGGTTGAGCTGCTTGGCCGCGAGCTGGGCGCCGATCGCCGTCGGATCGTTGATGGCGAACACCGCATCGATCTTGTCGAAACGCGTGAGCAGCGACTGGAATACCTTCAGGCCGCCGTCGCGCGAGCCTTCGGCATTCTGGTCGTCGGAGAGGATCTTGATGTCGGGATGCTGTGCCAACACGTTCTTGCAGCCCTTCACCCGCTCCAGGATCGACGACGATGCAGGCCCGTTGAGGATGACGTAGTCGCCCTTGCCCCCGGTATGGTCGACCAGGTACTGGCAGGCCTCTTCGCCGGCCTTGACGTTGTTGGTCATGACAGTGACGTCGGCGCCCGGCGCCGAAACGTCGAAGGCGGCAACGACGATGCCCGCGGCTTGCGCCTTCTTCACCGCCGGTGCGATCGCCTTGGCGTCGACTGCATTGAGCATGATCACATCGACGCCGGCGGCGATGAACGAATCGACCTGCGAGACCTGCTTGTTAAGGTCATAGTCGGCCGACACCGACGTCACCTCGACCTTCGGGTTGATCTTCCTGGCCGCGTCCTCGATGCCCTTGATGGTGGCGACGAAGAAGGGGTTCCCGAGCAGGCCGACCGAGATGCCGACCTTGTTGAGGTCCTTGGCCGAAGCAGGCGCGATGGCGAGCGACGCGAGTGCGACGCCGCAGAGCAGTTTGGCGATGGTCTTCATTGCTTTCCTCCGATTGCCCCGCGCCTCTCACGGTGCGTTACACAAACCGGTCGTTTACGCCGGCGACTAAGGTCAATCACGTTCTTGCTCCTGCCTGGAGCCTGTAACGGTCGAGGGCGACCGCCACGATGATGACCAATCCCTTGATGATGTACTGCCAGATGTCCGACACACCGGCCAAGATGAGTCCGTTGGAGAGCACCGCGATGATCAGCCCGCCGATCAGCGTGCCCCAGATCGAACCGACACCGCCGACGAAGCTGGTGCCGCCGAGAATGACCGCGGCAATGGCGTCGAGCTCGTAGGATTGTCCGAGCTGCAGGCCATTGGCGGCGTAGAGCCGGGCCGCCGACATCGCGCCGCCAAGGCCTGCCAGCATGCCGGATACGCCATAGACGAAGAGCAGCACCAGCGGCACCTTGATGCCGGTCAGCCGGGCTGCCTCGGCATTGCCGCCGACGGCATAGATCCAGGTGCCGAGCACGGTCCGCTTGAGTACCAGCCAGGACAGCACCACGACCGACAGCGCAATGATGACCAGCCAGGGAATGCCGAACAGCGAACCGTTGCCGATGAAATCGAACGGCAGGTCCGAATTGAACACCGTCGTGTCCTGGCCGAGCAGGCGGGCGACGCCGCGCACCGCGGTCAGCGAACCCAGCGTGACGATGAAGGGCGGCAGCTTGATGTAGGCGATGAGCAGCCCGTTGATCAGGCCAAAGCCGAGGCCGACCAGAATGGCCGCCGGCACGCCGAGCAGGCCCCAGTCCGGCACCAGCGACACCATCACCGCCACCATCGCCGATGCCGCAAGGATGGCGCCGACGGACAGGTCGATGCCGCCGGTCAGGATGACGAAGGTCATGCCGGCCGCCAGCACGATGTTGATCGACGACTGCTGGGTGACGATCAGCAAATTTGTCTCGGTCAGGAAGCGCGGGTTCATGAACTGGAAGCCGGCCGCCAGCAGGATCAGGACCGGCAGCATGCCAAGGGCAGCGATTGCGGTGCGCAACCGCCGGCTCGTGCCGGTGGCCTGGCCGCCTGCGCTGATCTCGGTCGCCTTGTCGGTCATTGCTGAGCCGCTCCCGTTGCAAGTTCCATGATTTTCTCCTGGCTGAGCGGCACGCCTTCGGATGCCGTCACCTCGCCCGATATCGTGCCGTCGCGCATCACCAGCACGCGGTCGGCGACGCCGATCACCTCCGGCAATTCGCTGGAGATCATCAGGATGGCGATGCCTTGCTTGGCGAGATTGTCGATCAGCCGGTAGATTTCCGACTTCGCTCCGACATCGACGCCGCGCGTCGGCTCGTCGAGGATCACGACCCTCGGCTCGGTTTCGAGCAGGCGGGCGAGCAGCACCTTTTGCTGGTTGCCGCCCGACAGCGAGCCGGCATTGGCCTGCACCGAACTGGTGCGGATGGACAGATCGGCAACAGCCTTGGAAGCGCGCCTTTCGGCGGCGGCGAAATCACGCAAGCCGCCGGCGAGGGAATCCCTTGCCAGCACGCCCATGCTGATGTTGTCAGAAATCGACATGTCGAGGAACAGGCCGAGTTCCTTGCGGTCCTCGGTCAGATAGGCGATGCCGGCATCCAGCGCCTCGCGTGGCGAGCCGATGGTTACGGGCTTGCCGTCGAGTTCCAGCGTGCCGGACGTGCGCCTATCGGCGCCGAAGATCAGCCGCGCAAGTTCGGTGCGGCCGGAGCCGACCAGGCCCGCCAGCGCCAGCACCTCCCCCTTGTGCAGGTCGAACGAGCAGTTCTTCAGCAGACGGCCGTCGGACATGCCGCGCACCGAGAGTGCCACCGCGCGCTTTGCGTCCGGCGGCCGATGGTCCTTCTTGTAGAAGGCGGACAGATCGCGGCCGACCATCATCGACACCAGGCGCGAGGCGCTGAGCTCAGCGCGCTCGAGCGTGCCGACATAGCCGCTGTCGCGCAGCACGCTGACGCGGTCGGCAAGCTGGTAGACCTCTTCCATGCGGTGGCTGATGTAGATGATGGCGATGCCTTGCGATTTCAGCGTCGCAATAACCTCGAACAGCCGGTCGGTCTCGCGCGAGGTCAGCGACGTCGTCGGCTCGTCCATCACGATGATGCGCGCATTGGTCGACAGCGCACGGGCGATCTCGACCAATTGACGCTCACCGAGCGACAGGCTGGAGACCATGTCGCGGGCCGAGAAGGAGACGCCGAGACGGGCAATGATCTCCCTGGCGCGCCGGGTGCACTGGTCGCGGTCGACGATGCCGAAGCGTCGCGGCTCGTTGCCAAGGAAGATGTTCTGCGCCACCGTCAGATTGGGCGCCAGCGACAGCTCCTGATAGATCACCGCGACGCCGCTGGCGCGCGCCTTGATCGGATCGCCGGTCGCGGCGGGCATGCCGTCGATCAGGATCTCGCCGCCGGCATCCGGCCGATAGGCGCCTGAAAGCACCTTCATCAATGTCGACTTGCCGGCGCCGTTTTCGCCCATCAATGCGTGCAACTCGCCAGCATGGACGCTGAGCGAGACATCCTGCAGGGCGCGGATGGCGCCGAACGTCTTGGAGATGTGACGCATTTCAAGAACCGGCTGGCGCCCCGTCTCAACCTTGGCAGCCGCACTCATCGCGCGCCTCCCACCGCGGCACCAGCGATGCCACGGTCCATGGCCAGCGCACGCCAGTCATCACGATAGAGGGCTAATCCGGTGAAACGCGAAGCGCGCACCGGCTCCGGCACTTCGGCTGCAAATTCGCGCCCGACGCTCTCGAAGGCGAGCGCCGCGGCGCCCGTGGCGCTGCCCTCCAGCGTGGCACCCTGCAGGAACGTCTGGCCAGGACGCAACTGCGCCAGCAGGCCGGCGAGCAGACCACCCGTGTTCAGCCCGCCATCGACGATCACGCTGTTGTTCGAATGGATGAGGTCGAGGCAGAGATCGACCATCAGCGCGACATAGAGCAGGGCCACCGCCGCCCGCTCCTCGGCATCGGGCGTACGCCCGACGAGCCGGCCGGAATGGCCGGACATCGGTCCGCCCGGCGCGAAGCTCGGCAGCGCCATGATGCCGGCGTCGATCACCCGCTGCACCGTCGGGCCGGCGATCTCGCCTTGCCAGCCGCCGCTGATGGTCGCGAATTCGCGCCCGCCCATGAAGCGGATGGTCGGCACCGGACCGCCGTCGACATCGACATTGACCAGCATATCGCGGTCCCGGTCGAGCACGTCGAGCGGGCAGTCCGGATTAAGCACGATGACCCAGGTGCCGGTCGAAACGACGGTGACTGGGCCTAGCTCCTGCCGGCGATAGGCATGCAGCGCCGCATTCGAGTCGTGGACGCCGTTGTGAATGGCGATCGGCCTCGCCGTATCGCCGAGGCGCCGCTCGCCGGTCAAGGCGCCGGCGCGCTCGAAGGCAGGCATCCGGTCACGCCAGCCCTGCGCGTCGACCAACGAGGAAAAGTCGCGCTGGCGCGGCGCCCACAGATGCGAATGACAGCCAAGATAGGACACTTCCGAGACCGCCCGCCCGCCAAGGCGCCAGCTCCAGTATTGCGGATAGCCGAGGATCGATTTCGACACGGCGAACGCGTCGGTATCGACCTCCTGCAGCCACAGCATGTGGCGGCCATAATTGAAGCCGAGCGGCAGTCGCGGCGAGAACGTCTCGGCAAAATCCGGAATGCGGCGATCGATCCGCGCGGCAATCTCGGCCGGCGGCTCTTGCTCGTAGTCGAGGATCGGATGCGTCAGCGCCGCCTCGTCGATCAAGGCGAAGGTGCAGCCATGGCCCGACACCATCAGCCCCTCGACGCCATGGCCGTCGACCGCATCGCTTACGGCACTGAGCGCCCAGTCGTGGAGCGCTGTTTCGTCGAGCACGCTGAAGCCGCCCTGGCGCACCCATTTCGGTTGCGTCCGACGCTCGTCGAGAATGCGCCCGTCCTGACTGAAGATGAACAGCTTCGAATTGGTCTTGCCGAAATCGAGGACCGCCATCTTCACTGGATGGCTCCCGAGGTTGAGGCTATCCGCACCATGACGCCAGCGTCTTCCAGCATGCGTGCATCGGTATCGGAGAGGCCGTCGTCGGTCACCAGCGTGCCGATGCGGGAAAGCGGCAGCGCGACATTGCGCGCATGGATCGACAGTTTGCGGCTGTCGGCCAGCACCACGATCTGGTCGGCGCAGAGGCTGAGATCGATGATGGAGCGCACCAGCAACGGATGCGATTCCATCACGCCTTCCTGGCCAAGGCCTTGCGCGCCGAGAAAGAATTTCGAGGCATAGAAGGGCGCGGCCTGTGCGAGCGAATGGATGATGCCGGGTTCGCGATGCAGGTCGCCGCCGGCAACCGTCAGGCTGCAATGGCCGTGGTCGCTGAGGTAGGCCGCGAGCGGCATCGAGTTTGTGTAGAGCCGGATGTTGCGCTCGGCGAGCTTGACCCCGAGATGGAAGCAGGTCGAACCACCATGCACGATGACCGCATCACCGTCACGCACCATGGTCGCCGCAAGAGCGGCGATCTGCCGCTTGGCCTCGACCGCAAGGTCGCGGTTCTCGTCATAGGGCCTGGCATAGGCGACACCGGCCTGGGAAGCCCCATCGAGCGCCGAGATGCCGCCATAGACCTTCCGCGCTTCGCCGGCCTCGTCGATCCTGTCGATGTCACGCCTGACCGTCGCGGCCGAAACGCCGAGCCGCTCCTGCAGTTCGCGCACCGAGGCGAACGGGCGATCCCGCAGCAGTTCGACGATCTGACGTTGGCGGCCGGAGTCGCTCAACTCTTTCCTCCCGAGTGCCATTTTTCACGGCAGTTGGTGCAACTTACTCAACATTAGCCAGATTGCAAGCGGGTTTTGATGATAGTAGATCACTGTTGACGTAGATCACTCGTATCTGCGATATCAGCGCCAATTCGATCCTGGTAACGGGATTTCGCGCGGGACACGGCCGAGCCGTTGGAGGAAAAGCGCCATGGCAACCCAAGCTGACGCACAGGAGCTGGCGGCCTTGCGGGCGCTTTCGGCCAGCATCGGGCAGAGCCCGCATCTGACCCAGGCGGCGGGCGGCAACACTTCGCTGAAAGCCGGCGACACTTTGTGGATCAAGGCCTCCGGCACCTGGTTGAAGGATGCGCTCACCGACGACATCATGGTGCCGGTGGCAATGGCGCCGCTGCTCAGGGCGGTCGAACAGCGCGACCGCGCCGCCGACCAGCCGCAGGGTTTTACCATTGCGGCGCTCAACCCGCGCGGCCTGCGTCCGTCGATCGAGACCACGGTGCACGCCCTGATGCCGCAGCGCGTCGTTCTGCACGTCCATTGCGTCGACACGATCTCGCTTGCCGTGCAGTCCAATGGCGAGGCCGAGGTCGCCAGGCGGCTCGATGGCATCGAATGGGCCTATGTGCCCTATTTCCGGCCAGGCCTGCCGCTTGCCCACGGCATTGCTGAAAAGCTCCGGCCTGATGTCGACGTGCTGATCCTTGGCAATCACGGGCTGGTCGTCGCCGCCGAGACCGTCGCCGGGGCGGAGCTTCTGCTGTACCGCGTCCGGTCGCTGCTGGCCCGGCCGGCGCGCGCTACTGCCGAGCCCGACCTTGCCGCTTTGACGGTGCTTGCTGGCGACAGCTTCTACAGATTGCCGGCCGATGTCGAAGCGCATGCGGTTGCGCTCGACCCGGAAAGCCGTCGCATGGCGGAGGCCGGCAGCCTCTATCCGGACCACGTCATCTTCCTCGGCCAGGGCTCCGTCGTGGCGGGGCTCGGCGAGACCGTGGCCGATGTCATCGCGCGGCTGGGCACGCCGCCGGCGGCGATCCTGTTTCCCGCCACCGGCGTGCTGATGCGCGGCGACGCCAGTGCCGGCGCCGACGCCATGCAACGCTGCCTTGCCGACGTGACGGCGCGCATCGACATCGCCGCGCGGCTGAACTATCTCACCGCCGCCGAGAATGACGAGCTGGTCAATTGGGACGCCGAGCAGTATCGCCAGAAGCTCAACGCGGCCGGTAACTAGCAAGGACAGACGACATGATGCCACTTGTCATCGGCATCGACATCGGCACCTCAGGTGCGCGTGCCGTCGCGATGCGCCCGGATTTTTCCATTGCCGGGCATTCGGCTGTTCCGCTCGACAGATTTGGTCGCGAAGGCCGCGACCCCAAGGCATGGTGGCAAGCGGTCAAGGCGGCGCTGACGGAGCTGCTTTCCGGCATCGACCGCGCAGCGGTCCGCGCCATCGCCATCGATGGCACGTCGGGCACACTACTGCCGGTCGATATTGCCGGGCAGCCGCTCGCCGAGCCGCTGATGTACAACGACAAGGTCGCCGACGATGACATCCTGGCGGCGATCGCCCGCGAGGCGCCGGCTGCAAGTGCTACGCACGGAGCGACATCCGGTCTCGCCAAGGCCCTGCGCTTCCAGAGCGTGCCCGGCATTGCAATGGTGCTGCACCAAGCCGACTGGATCGCCGGAAATCTCTCAGGTCGCTTCGATGTCAGCGACGAGAACAATGCGCTGAAGACCGGCTATGACGTCGAAGCCCGCCGCTGGCCGGACTGGATCGCGGCTGCCGGGATGCGCATGGAGTTGCTGCCGCGCGTCGTCGAGCCGGGCGATGTCACCGGCAATCTCACCGCGGCCGCCGCGGAGCTGTTCGGCTTGCTGCGGGATGTGGCCGTTGTCGCCGGAACGACGGACGGCTGCGCCTCGTTCCTGGCGACCGGTGCCGCGGCCGTCGGCGACGGCGTCACGGCGCTGGGATCATCGCTGACCATTAAGATCCTGTCCGAGCGCCCGATCTCGGCGCCGCGCTTCGGCATCTACAGCCATCGGCTCGGCGACTCCTGGCTGGCGGGCGGCGCTTCGAATTCCGGCGGCAAGGTGCTGGCGCAGCATTTTCCGCTCGCGCAAATCATTGAACTCAGCGCGGCTATCGACCCCACCACCACGACCGGCCTCGACTACTATCCGCTTCCCGCCATCGGCGAACGCTTCCCGATCGCCGATCCGGCGCTACCGCCACGCCTCATGCCCCGGCCAGCGGATGACGCAAACTATCTGAAAGCGATGTTCGAGGGCATCGCCGCGATCGAAGCGCTTGGCTATGACAGGCTTGCCGAGCTTGGCGCGCCTGCACTGACATCGGTCAGGAGCGTCGGTGGCGGCGCCGCAAACGCGGTCTGGACGGCAATCCGGCAGCGCAAGCTCGGCGTCACCTTCCTGCCCGCGCTTTCCGATGAGGCCGCCGCCGGCACGGCACGGCTGGCGCTGCAGGGTGCAAGTGAGGCGGGGCTGCTATGAACACGAAGAACGTGGAGCGTCTCGACGGCATCGGCCCGCTGGCCGAGCGCTACCAGGTTTTCTTGCTGGACCAGTTCGGTGTTCTGCATGACGGCCAGCAGCCCTATCCGGGCGCGGTGGCGGCATTGTCGGCGCTGAAGCGCGCCGGCAAGACCGTGGTGCTGATTTCCAATTCCGGCAAGCGGGCACAACCCAATGAAGGCCGGCTCATGAAACTCGGCTTCGAACCGGGAAGCTGGGACCATTTCGTCTCTTCCGGCGAGGTGGCGTGGCGATCCTTTAGTGACATGACGGCATCGGGGAAGCTGCGCCCGGGGACAAAATGCCTGCTGATCAGCCGCGACAGCGACCGCACCGCGATCGAAGGCCTACCCCTCGTGCTGACGGCGGTCGGTGAAGACGCCGAACTGGTGCTGATCTCAGCCAGCGAGGGCGATCGCTACGACCTCGACCATTACCGCCGGCTGCTTGCTCCGGCAGCGGCGCGACGGGTACCGTGCTTCTGCACCAATCCCGACAGGATCATGCTGACGGCTGTCGGCCCCCGCTTCGGCGCCGGCGAGATCGCCGATCTCTACGAAAGCCTTGGCGGCAGCGTCACCCGCATCGGCAAGCCCTACAAGGCGATTTTCGACGCAGCACTGGCTCTGGTCGGCAAGCCGGACCGTGGCATCGTGGTCTGCGTCGGCGACAGTGTCGAACACGATATATCAGGCGGCAATGGTGTCGGCATCGCCACGGCGCTGGTTCTGAGTGGGATACTGACGGACACATCAGATCTCGCCGCTGTTTTCAACGAACAGCAGGCCTGGCCGGACTATATCACGGATAGCTTCAGCTTCCGCTGACCGCTTCCAGCATGCGCCTTGCACTTTCCTCGTCGGTGATCAGGATCGTCGGCGCGATCAGGGTCATGGCGCCGAGCAGCGCCTCGGTCTTCTCCGCACCGCCGGAGGTGAGGATGCGGATCGGCGCCCTGCGCAGACGGTCGACATCCACCGACATCACGTGGCTGTTGACGGGATGGTCGACCAGATCGCCATTGCGGTCGAAGAAATGGAACAGAAGGTCGCCAACGGCGCCACGCGCAAGCAGGGCCTCCCGATCCGCTTCCTTGAGAAAGCCGCCGCGAGAGAAGGTGGTGGCCGAGGCGATGCCGCCGACGCTCAGCAGAACGGCATCGAGCACGTTGGCCATTTGAAAAACCTCCTGCAGGCCGCAGCGCTCGACCAGCGCGATCTTGGTCTCGACGCTGTCGACGACGGCCGGCGTCGGGATCAGATAGCCGTCGCCCTGGAAGATTTGGGCGAAGCGCCAGGCGAATTCGGCCGGGTTGTATCGGCGCACGACGCCGACACCGCCAAGCAGCGAAATGACCTTGAAGTCGGTGAGCGACTTGGCGCTGATGAAGGGCAGGCTCGAGAACAGCGTCTGACCCCAGCCGACACCCACACGCATGCCGGATTTCATCGTGTCCGACAGGAAACTGCCGGTCTTGGCACTGATCGCCGGTATCGGGTCGGCATTGGGCGTGGAAAGCGGCGCCACCAGCGCCTGCTGCAACCCGAACGTCTTTTCCAGCGCGCGCTCAAGCCGCACGATTTCCGACAATTCGCTCTCGATGCTGATCTTGACCTCGTTGCGCGCGCGCGCGTCCGCCAGCATGCGCACGATGGTGACGCGGCCGACGCCGAGCACATCGGCGATCTCGTTCTGCGTCATCTGCTCGACGAAATACATCCAGGCGGCGCGGATCCTGAGGCGATCCGTCCGGCTTTCGCTGGCGACCTGCTCGGTTGCTGCGCTTCCGCCTCGACCGTCTTCGCTTTCGCCCTGTCGTCGCCTGCCCACGCCTGTCTCTCCCCCTGCGGCGACGGACGAGCGCGCCGTCGCCGATTCTGCATGCTGGTCTAGTATCGCCTATTGATCTACCAATCGATAGGAACAATGTAGAGGGGGTGGCCGCCCCCAGTTGGCGGCCATCCGCAGCAATTTCGAGGCGATCCGCGATGCTCCGACAAATCTCCGAAGACGTCCGCGTCAATCTGAAGGACCGGTTGCGGGAAGTCCGTGAAATCATCCGCCAGAGCCGGCACGACGGCAGCGGCGACGCCAGTGTCCTGCGCGAAGCAACCAGCCATCTGCCGCCGTTTCCGGGCAAGGGCATCGAAGGCCTGCTCAGCCATGCTGCGAGTGCCGTCGACGAAGCGCTGTCGATTGCTGAATCTTTCGTCCCGCATGAGCGCCCGATAAAGGTGGACGGCACGACGGTAAAGGGCCTCGGCACCTATTTCCCGGTCGGTAACGAGGATCGCCAGCTGAGCGCGGAGCGCCTGTTCCGGCGCGATATGTATTATCTGACCAAGGCGGTACTTGCCGGCCTGAACATCGACAATGCCCGCATCCACGAAGCCGATTTCGCGGCCGTCCATGCCACGATGCGCAAGCGGCATGGCGACCTTTTGGCCGCATTGGCCGCGCCGGGCGCCGGACTGCAGGCAATCGCGGCCACCTGTTCGGCGCTGCTGGTCGAGTGCCTCAACCAGCATCCCGTTCGCTTTGCCGAGACCGCGCCGGAAGCGCCGGCGGTGGTGGGTGGCCGGGCACTCGACATAAGCTGCCTGGCGCCGCTCGCTTTGGCCTGCGGCCTGGCCACCACCGGCAGGGACGGTTCGCCGGAACCTGATATGCTGGAGATCGCGATCCTGGCCGCCGACATCCGTCACGACCGCATCGTTCAGGCCTGCGCCAAGGCGAGCCCGATCAGTGAATTGACACCCGTTTTCGCCACCTTGCTGGCCCATTTGCCATAGCTTGCCGGTAGAGGGCACTCAGATTTAGTCTGCAGCGGCCATGGCCATGATCGTCTTTTTGGCGCGCTGGATCGAGGCCGGGCTCATCGAGAGTTCGGTCAGCCCCATCTTCACGAAGGTCGCAATGAGGTCGGGACGGCCGGCCGCCTCACCGCACATGCCGACCATGATGCCGGCGGCGACGCCGGCTTTTGCCGTCATTTCGATCGCCGACATGACGGCTGGATTGGCGACATCGTTGAGCTTGGCCACCGTCGGGTTGAGCCGGTCGGCGGCCATGATGTACTGGGTGAGATCATTGGTGCCAATCGAGAAGAAAGCCACCTCCTTGGCCAAAGCCGGAGCGATCAGAACGGCGGCCGGGGTTTCGATCATCACGCCGAGATCGAACGTCGCATGCGGCACGCCCTCGGCTTTCAGTTCGGCGGCGCATTCCTCGACTAAAACCCGAGTCTGCCTGACTTCGCCGATATCGGAAACCATCGGCAGCATCACCTTGATGTTGCCGTGCACGGCGGCCCGCAGCAGCGCCCTGAGCTGACGCTTGAAGATATCGGGCCGGTCGAGGCACATGCGAATGCCGCGCCAGCCGAGGAAGGGGTTTTCCTCATCGGGAAATTCGATGCCGGCGATCGGCTTGTCGCCGCCGATGTCGAGCGTGCGCACGATGACCGGATACGGCGCGAAGGCCTTGGCCAGCGCCGCGTAGGTTTCCGCCTGCATGTCTTCCGAGGGCAGATGCATGTGACGCATGAACAGAAGCTCGGTGCGGAACAGGCCGACGCCCATGGCGCCTGCCTCTTGCGCCGCCTCGATTTCCTCGAGCGAGCCTATATTGGCCGCGACTTCGATGATCCTGCCGTCGGCCAACTTCGGCGTCACCGCCTTGAAGACGGTCAGCCCGGCGCGCTCCTTTGCCGCTGCTTCGACGCGGCCGGCGAAATCGGCGCGGGTCGCCGCGTCGGGGTCGATGATCACATGGCCGCCATTGCCGTCGAGTGCCACCTCGCGAGCGGTACGCAAGGCATTGACCTTGGCGCCGAGGCCGAGCACCGCCGGAATGCCATGCGAGCGGGCAATGATGGCGATGTGCGAGGTGGCGCCGCCATGGCCGCACACCACCCCGCCGATCCGCTTCAGCGGCGCACGCGCCAGATCCCAGGCGCCGATGTCGTCGGCAATCAGGATAGCGCCTTCGGGAATGTTTTCGAGGCTGACATCGTCCTGCCCGAGCAGCGCGAGGCAGATCTGCCGTCCGACCGCATGAACGTCGTCCGCCCGCGCGTTGAGATAGTGATCGTCGACGGCGCTGAAATCGGCGGCGATGGTAGAGGCTGCGGTGATGACAGCCGAAATCGCGTCGTTGCCGCCCCTGATCAAGCTCTCGGCTTCACAGGTCAGGCTGTCGTCGGCGGCGATATCCCTGAGTGCGGCGACGATGCCGCGGTCTCCAGCCGACAGGCTGTCCTGCGCCAGCGCATCGTCCATGCGTGCCTGGACCGCGCGGATAGCGGTGCGGAACCTGTCGATCTCTCCGCCGATCTCCTCGGCCTGCAACATGCGGCCTTGTCCGGCGATGTCGGGCGGGAAATGCGCAAAGGCCGGGCCGATGGCAAAACCTTCGCTTGCCGCCACGCCGCGCAAGCCGTTTGCTCGATCAAGTGCTGCCGGCGCTGATTCGGGCACTGGCGCGGGTGCCACTTCCTGCCCGGCATCATTCGCCGGACTCTGCGTGTCAGCTTCGTCATCCAGGCCTGCTCTCGGATTTTCGAGATAGCCGATCAGCGCCTCGATCGCCTCGATGGCATCAGCGCCATTCGCCCGCACCGTGACTTCCTGGTTCTCCTTGACCGCCAGCAGCATCAGCTTGACTGAGCTCTTGGCGCTGACCGCCTTGCCGTCCTTGACCAGCTGGACATCGGATTCGAAACCCTTGGCGAGCTTGACGAACCGCGTCGCGGGACGGGCGTGCAGACCTTCATGCACTCTGACGATGGTCGAGCGTTCCATGGCAAATACTCTGGTTTTGGGCGCCGCTCCAACATAGACCGCGGCGCGAATGCTGTCAGGCGGCGATGGTGATGATCGCGCCCGCCTTAAGGGCGGCCACGAGCGCTTGCGGGTCGACTTGCGACGCACAGATTTCGCCCGGCCTTTCGGCCTCGGTGGCCCCGTTGAACGAGATGACGACATGGCCCATTTCAAGAACCTTGCTCCAGGCGCTGGAGCCGACCGCCGTTATAACGGCGACAACCGGGCCGAGGGTGATCGAAGCGCCCTTGGCGGGCGCTCCGTCACTTGGTCCCTCCTCCGCCTTGTGGAGCACCGACACCTCGGCAAGCTCCGGTGGCGAGCCATCCGCAAACAGGATGACCACGCCCCCTTCGGCAAGGTCCGCCACTTCGGGTCCGATGGCAGTGACCCGTGTTCTCAGCAGAACCGTCATATGGCGAACCTCATTTCATGCTTTCCTTAGAATACGATCAGGCTGACGACCCACGCGATCAGCACCGAGACCGGTCCCATGATCTGGCGGCTGATGAGCACCGCCGGAACGCCGATTTCGATCGTCTTTGGCTTGGCCTCCCCGAGCGCGAGGCCGACCGGGACGAAGTCGCAGCCCACCTGGGTATTGTAGGCAAACAGCGCCGGCAGTGCCATTGCCGGCGAAATCGTGCCGTTGGCGATCTGCGGGCCGATGATGGCGACGCCGATGACCTGCGCGATGACAGCGCCTGGCCCGAGGATGGGCGACAGGAACGGCAGGCCGCAGATCGCCGAGATGATCAGCAGGCCGACGATGTTGTTGGCCAGCGGACCCATCGGCTGTGCCAGCACATCGCCGATGCCGGTGTACAGGATCAGACCGATGAGCATGGTCACGAAGGCCATGAACGGCAGCACGTTGCGGATGACCTGGTCGATGGTGCGGCGGCCGGCATTGAAGAAGATGCCGACGATACGCCCCATGACGCGGCCGATCGTGCTGATGAGGCCGATCAACCCACCCTCGCTTGGCAGCGGCTGTGGTGCCGCGGCCGCATTGTTGCTTGAACTCATCGCTGCTGCTCCCCCTGCAGTCGTGACCGTTTCGGATCCGTCCGCCATTGTGATGTTGGCCGGCTTCACGCCCGAAACGTAGATGTCCTCGGTGATGAACTGGGCCAGCGGCCCGGACTGACCGACCGGCGTCAGATTGACGGTCGGGATGCGCTTGCGCGGATAGACGCCGCATCGTGCGGTGCCGCCGCAATCGACGACGACAACCGCCATCTCGCTTTCGATCGGCGGCGCCCTGAAGCCGTCGACGGCTTCGGCACCGGTCATGTCGGCGATGAGCTGCGCCACCGGGTGAATGCCGCCACCGGTGACGGAAACAACCTTGCTGCGCTGTTCGGTCGGCTCGATGACCAGCGGGCCACCCCAGCCGGTTTTGCCCTGGGATATCCTTACGGCTTTGTATGTCTTGGCCATGATGTCCTCCCCGCCCTTACAGCTCGACGCCCTGGCGGCGTGCCATGATGGCGGTGATGCGTTCGGTCAGCATGCCCTTGAGCAGGATGACGACGAGACCGACGATGGCGTACCAGATCGCCACCTTGACGTGGTAGCCGGCGACGACGACGCCCTTCTTCTCCAGCTCCAGCAGCGCGACGAGAATGCCGCCCCAGACGAAATACTCGCCGGGATTGATGTGCGGGAACAGGCCCAGCGGCGGGTGCACATAGGACACGGCCGCGTCATAGAAGGCCGGTTTATGCTTTTCTTCCAGGAACGATCCGAACGTATAGGCCATCGGATTGGTGAGGAAGAACACCGCCAGCAGCGGCAAGAGCGTATAGCGCGTCAGCGCGATACGGCCGGCGCCGCGCGCCAGACCATGCACGCGCTCTTCTCCGACCAGTTCGGTGACGGCGTAGAAGGCCGTCATCAGCACCACCAGCGTCGGAATGATGCCGGTGACGAAGCCGGCAAAAACCTCGCCGCCCTTCTGGAAGATACCGATGAAGTACTTGCCGATGGCGGTCAGCCAGCCGAGCTGCTCTTCCTGCTGAACGTCCTTCAGCTTTTCCTTGAACTGATCGACGGTGATCGGTCCGCTGTCCGCTTGCGCGAGGACAACGAGATGGTCAGAGGCATGCTCGACGGCGAGCTTGCCATGCAATGCAGCATCCGAGACCATTGCACCTGCCACATGCAGATTATGCACGGCCATGTCGGCATGCTGCGCCAACAACGAAAATACAGACATTTCTCCTCCTTATGCCGCCCGCCGGTTGATCCCAGTCGGTGCGCGGCGTCCTCTCGTCCTCTAGGCCCTTGCTATGTTCAAGCCGGACAGACCCGGCTTCTTCCCCGGCTCCGACCGTGTTTTGTCGATCTGCTCGATCGCCCGCTTCACGGCCTCGGCCACACCGGATTCCCCCTCCCCCATGATTGCAGGGTTGGACCGGAGTCGATCGAGGGGAACGCCCTCGAACTCTTCATGTCTTTTGAATTTGGTGAAGACGGAACGGCCGCTCATCACCATCAGGCGGCGCACGACCAGATCGGGTGTCACCACGACGAGCGCGATGGTGCCCTTGGCCAATCGACCGCGAAAATTGCCGGCTCCGACGAAGCCATCCTTGTACTGGTCGGTGACGCCCCTGAAGACATCCGAATAGTGCCGCATTTGCAGCCAGACGCCGAGCGACTGCAGCGCCCACACGATAACCAGCAGAAGCAGTCCCCACTGCCAAATCGCCATTCGGTTCTCCTCCCGAAGCCTCAGTTGAACCGCACCTTGGACCGGCGCGTGACAACGGCAAAGTGAGAACATTTGTTTCCGAGAATGTCAATATGTATGATATTGGTCTCAGCTGTCGTCATCCACAGGGACTCTGACAGATTTCGGCGGCGGCGCCATTGTGCTAGCCTGACCGTGAACAGGATACGAGGAACATGGATCTGCCCTTCAGGGACGAACTGGCCTTGATGCCCGACCTTCGCCATCGGTTGCGGCAGTTGCGCTGGTTCCGCGCCACCTTTCGCGGCAGCGCCAAGGTGGTCTCGGACACGTTCGGCGTGCGCTTCGAGATCGATGAGGCCAAGCTCACCAGGGCCTTTCTCGACTGGGTCGAGATCATGGAGGCGCAGAAGCGCTTCGCCGCGATCGACCGCGCCGACTTCATCGTCTTTGCCGCCGGCCTAGTGCTGCGCGAGCTGATCAAACAGGCGCCGGCCAGGGAAATCTCCGGCCTCACTCAGCTGATCGAGACGGAAACGAATGCCGGCACGCTGGAAATCGTCCGTTTCTGGCCGGAGGGTTTCCTCTACACCAACTACTGCGTCTCGGTAATTTCGGCGATCCACGAGCAGGAATTCGGCAGCGCACCGAACATCGACAAATGTGCCGACGATCTGCGCACATGGTGGTCCTATCGCGAGAACGTGACCGAGATGCCGGCCTATGCCGTGGCCTTCCTCGACCGCTTCCTGGGCGCCGAACCGAACTGGATCACGCCGGATCGCGCACAGTCCCGGCAAGCCATGCAAAGGGCTCTCGGATCCGCGCGAGCGAGCGATGCGCTGCGCCAGCTCTGACTGCGCGCCGGGTTTCGCACCCCAGACACGCAAACCGTCAAAAGCACCCGCGCTATTGAACATTTGACTTTTTGCCGATAGCGATGTGCGAAATTGACTCGTTGGAGAAGCGCGTGGCGCGAGCAAGGCCTATCATTTTCGATTGCGACGGCGTTCTTGTCGACAGCGAGCCGCTGGCCGCCCGGGCCTATGAGCGCGTCTATGAAAAGCACGGCATGCCCGGCGTCAACACCAGCATCATCGCCCAATGCATCGGCATGAAGCAGTCAGATATCATCGTCAAGATCAGGGATTTGACCGGCCACCAGTTTCCGGCGGCGGCGGATGGCGATATCTGGGCCGAGACCAAGGCGCTGTTCTCCGAAGAATTGAAGCCGACACCGGGGATCGCCGCGTTTCTGCAGACGCTTGCGGGCGACCGCTGCGTTGCCTCGTCCTCCTCCGTCGAGCGCATAAACCACAGCCTTGCCGTGACCGGACTGGCAGGGTTTTTCGGCGATGCGATCTACAGCTCCTCGATGGTCAAGAACGGTAAGCCGGCGCCGGACATCTTCCTGTTTGCGGCCGACAAGATGGGCGCTAACCCCGCTGACTGCATCGTCATCGAGGATTCGCCCTTCGGCATCCAGGGCGCGGCCGCTGCCGGCATGACGGCGATCGGTTACACAGGCGGCGGTCACACCTATCGCGAGCACGCCGCACGGCTGACATCGGCGGGTGCCGATTTCGTCTGCGCCGACTGGCATGAAGTCAGCCGGCAATTGGCCGGGCTCGGTGTGCCGGCCTAATTTAGCGGGTACTTGGTGAATCCACGGCTGGCCCATTCGCCAGGCGGGACCAATGACCCCACACGGAAGTTGAAGGATAGAACCCTCGTCGCATCGGGATCGACTTCACACCGGAAGTTTAGATTGTACCAGGTGTTTCTGGTACTGAAGGCCGCCTTAGCAGGATTGAGAACATTGCCTTTGTCCAGCGTAATGGTTGGCACCCATTTGACCGTATAGTCGGCACTTTGCAGTTCCTGGCTTAGAACATTGCCGCAAAGGGTGGCCACGCGCTGACCGCGCGGCACATTCTCCATGGAGCTTGTAGCGAACGCATTGCCGGTTGCTCCCTGCGAGTAAAGCTTTCTGACGCCCGGAAGGCCGGAATAGATCGGTGATCCTGCAACCTCATTGTTGGTGGGATTTGACCTTCCAGTATTCCCGATCGGCGCTTTGAAAGCTCTTGCGGGTTTGAACGTCATTGTCTTGGCAGGTTTGGGCTTTGCCTTCCCAGTTGAGGCCGCAGGCTCCGGCTTACCACCGGTCTCAGCCGCCAATGGCTTTGGCGTCACGACCGCTTGCTGTTCGGCGGGTTGGGGTGCGAGGCCCTGTTTGTCCGGCTGCTGTTTGTCAGTGTCCTCGGCCGCCTGCTTCTCCTCGTTTTGCGCAGGTTTGGCGTCAGGCGCGGCGACCGCCTGCTTTTCCTCGCCTTGGGCGGGCTTTTCTTCCGGCGCAACGGCGGCCGGCTTCTCGTCAGGCTTGCTGGGCTCTGCCCTTTGCTGTGGCGCTGCAGCCGGGGCGGGCTGGGTCGGCGCGGGTGTCGGTGCTACAGGCGGCTTCGCCGCCTCATCCTTGGCCGGCGACGGCGTGTTGGGCTTAGCGCTGCTTCCGTCGAGCGATTTCTCCGGCCCGGTATCTTTCTGGCCGTACTGGAAAACGCGCTTCAGAATCTGGTCGTCTGGCGGTTTCGGAGGCGGCTTTTCAGCCTTCTTTTCAGGTGTCGGCTCCGGTGGCTTTGGAGCAGGTTTCGGCTTAGGCTTCTCGGGCGGCGGCACGATCGCGACATTGACGGGCTGTTCCAGCTGATCCGGCTGCTCGGGTCTCGGCAGGCCAAAGAACAAGAACGCTGCGATCAAGGCATGCAGGATCAGCGATGCGGCTAAGGCCCATCGCCAGCTGCGAAACCATTCTCGTATCTTGCCGTTCATTGCGCCCGATGTGGAATGAAATAACGGCGGCTTCAAGCATAAGCACGGGATTGACGCAATTTGACCGCTGACAGGTTGGTGATCTGCGGTCGCGCGGGCAATCGTCGCCAAAGCGCTGGTACGCTTTAAGCGGCTCCACGATTCCGACCTGAGATGAGCTAGCTTTGCTGCAGGGGATGAATTCCATCTAGCAACCGCTCGCCCAGCCGCGTTTCGCCAAACCAGTTCAGCCGATTGATACTTACGAAGCCGGCATCGATCGCCTCATTCTCGTCGCCGGGTTCACTTGCATGAGCCCGGCCGCGCGGGACGGTGATGACGGTACGATCGCCATCGCTCTGCACAATCTCGGCCTTGCGGCCAATCTTGTCACGACCGATGCGCGGCTGGCGGATTTCGGCCGGCAGCGTGGTCGGCAGGTTGATGCTGAGCCAATGGCCCTCC
Source organism: Mesorhizobium sp. Root695 (assembly GCF_001428185.1). Lineage (NCBI taxonomy): Bacteria > Pseudomonadati > Pseudomonadota > Alphaproteobacteria > Hyphomicrobiales > Phyllobacteriaceae > Mesorhizobium > Mesorhizobium sp. Root695. Next base: position 22,468 of record NZ_LMHO01000027.1, read on the forward strand.
GTCGCCCAGTCGGCGCGCGATTGCCACAACGAGGCGATCAGCGCGCCAAGCCACTGGTCATCGGCATCGGTGAAATCAGGATTCTTCACACGCGAAAAGCCGATCGCCGGCACGCCCCAGAAGGTCGCTTCCCGTGCAATGCCAAGCGTGCCGGAATAGGCAAGGTCCTCGGCGACATTGCGCCCGTCATTGACGCCCGACAGCACCAGGTCCGGTCTCCGCGCATCGGCAAACAGCCACGTCATCGCGCTGACCACGCAATCGGCGGGCGTGCCGGAACAGGAATACCAGCCCGGCCTCGCGCGCCGCATCGTCAACGGGTTGGCAATCGTCAGCGACGAGCCTGCAGCAGTGCGTTTGCTATCAGGCGCGACCACCCAGACATCGTCGCTCAACGCACTTGCGGCCTTGACGAGACGGGCGAGCCCCGGCGCTTCGATACCGTCATCGTTGCAGATCAGAATTCTCATCGTCTTCTTGCCTCCGGCACCGTGATGCGCTGGCCGGTGCGGCATTGCGTGCGCAGCGGCGGGATGTGGCTTTTGAGATCGCCGAGAAGGTCCGGCGCGCAGGAATGGCCTAGCGCCACGGGACGCCCGGCCTTCTCCCAGATGTCGACATTGCCCGACAGCGTCGGATGGGTCGGCATGCGCACCCAGTCCGCGCGGCCAGCCTTGTGCAACAGATCGCCCGGGGAACTTGACGGCAGATGCCCGGTAAGCAGCACCGGAAAACCCGACTGGTCGGCACGCGGCAAGAGGCGCGACGACGGGCCAGCCTCACCCATGCCATCATCCGCCAGCAACGGCATTGACGGCAGAGGATCGGCATCGGTCCAATCAGCTGCACCTTGCAGGCGGGCAAGCAGGAGCTTGGAAACACCCGGCAACAAGGCTGCGGTGGCGCCGATCTGCGCTTCCAGGGACGAACGCATGCCGGCATGGATGGCAAACGGCCCCGGCAAGGCGGCGATCAGCTCCAGCGACCGCCCCGAGAGCGGGGTCGGCAAAAGACATCCGTCTGAATGGCTCGCCACCCACTGCGAAATTTGGCGCGCGCGCGCCGTCCCCGGCACCGGATCGGCGCCATAGGAGGCATCGAGAACAAGCAGGTCGCAGTGCGGGATCGCGTCCATCACGAAGACATTGCTGTCCGGCACCACATCGGCCGAATAGGCGATGCGGCGCTCGCCGTCGTCGACGGCAAACCAGACGCCGCCCACGACGTGCCCCGACCGTCCAGTCCTGACGGCGAGATTGCCGCTCTTCAGCGTGTCGCCGGGCTCGAAAAGCTCGATGCGATCTACTGGAAAGGGAAACTGCCTGAGATCCCCGGGATCGGCATAACCGGCAAGCGTGGCCGGAGCCTCGTTGCGAGTCTCGGCCGTCATGAAAATCGGACCGGCATAGCCGCGCGACAACAGCCAGCTCAGCGCGCCGACATGATCCTCATGGGCATGCGAGACGAACAGCGCGTCAATGTCGGCGATCGACCCGTTCAGCGCCGGATAATAGTCCGCGCCGGAGGCACCAACCTTGATGCCGATGTCGAGCAGGATGCGATCGTTGCCGCTGCTGACAGCAAGACTGGTGCGGCCCTTTTCGCCAAAGCCGCCGAGCAGGTCGAGCATCATCACGCTGCTGCCCCTGCAGCCGGGATGAGCCAGCCGGATCGTATCCGCAGACGCGCCTGGGCTCCGCTCTCCAGCACGACCGGATCGGGCTGTTCGAAATGCAGGGTGAGGTCGGGACTGGTCGAAGGCGTGAATTCGATCCGCGCCGAGCCGCCCTGATAGATCACCCGCTTGACCAGGCCATCGAAGCCGGGGCCGTCCGGCGACACGTCGAGATCGGCAGACCGGCAGCAGATCTTTGCCCCCGCTCGCGGCCGCTCGCCTGGCCGGCAGCGGACAACCAGTTCAGCGCCAAGAACCCTGACCTTGCAGTGGCCCGCCTGCTCCGCGCTCAGCACGTCGGCGGGCAGCAGGATGCCCTGCGAAATGAAGGAGGCAACCATTTCATTTGCCGGCTCATGATAGAGTTCGCGCGGCGTCGCCAGCTGGGCAAGGCGCCCTCCATCCATCACCGCGATACGATCGGCCAGCGCCATCGCTTCGGCCTGATCATGGGTGATGTAGACGATGGTCGTGCCGGTGCGCTTGTGGAAGGACGCGAATTCGTCCTCCATCGAGGCCCTCAGATGCACGTCGAGATTGGCGAGCGGCTCATCGAACAGCACCAGCGAGGGCGCGGCGACAAGACAACGCGCTAGCGCCACGCGCTGGCGCTGGCCGCCGGAAAGATTAGCCGGCCTGCGGTCGCCCAGTGCTTGCAGATTGACCAGGGCGAGTGCGTCCTCAACCTTCTGGCGCGCGACCACCTTGTCCAGCTTCGCGACCTTCAGCGAATAGCCGATGTTCTCGGCCACAGTCATGTGCGGCCACAGCGCATAATTCTGGAAGACGATGCCGACGCGCCGCTTTTCCGGCGCGACGCTGCCGCCCTTGCCCGACACGACATCGCTGCCGATGCGGATTTCGCCTGACGTCACCTTCTCGAAACCGGCCACCAGCCGCAGCAACGTCGTCTTGCCGCAGCCGGAAGGCCCAAGCACTGCCAGGAACTCGCCATCGCCGACGTCGATCGAAACATCCTTCACCGCGTCGAAGTTGGCGAAGCTCTTGGTCACATTGTCCAGGCTCAATCGCGCCATGGCAGCACTCCGCTGGGAAGGTAGGGGGCAAGCAGATTGGTCACCAGCATCAGCACGAAGGTGACCGCTACGGTGATGACCGACATCGCCGCCGCGTAGTTGGAATCGCCGCCTTGTTCGAAGGAAAACATCACAACGCCGATCGTTTCCGACCCCGAAGACCACAGCAGCGCCGACACGGTGAGCTCGCTGAGCGCCGTCATGAAGATCAGCAGGCCGCCGGCGATCGCTGCCGGTGCCACCAAGGGAAAGATGATCGTGCGCATGCGCGTGAACAGTCCGGCGCCCGCCACTTGCGCTGCTTCCTCCAGCGCCCGGTCGATCTGGTGATAGCCGCTGATGGTCGGCCGCAGCGCCAGCACCAGGAAGCGGGCGAGATAGGCGTAGAGGATGATCCAGACGGTGTTGTAGAGCTGGATGCCGGTCAGCGGGATCGGCCGCAGGAACAGCAGCAGCGCGGCAATCGCCAGCACCACGCCGGGCAAGGCATAGGGCAGTTCGACCGACAAATTGAGCAGCCGTACCCAGCGCTGCTTGCCCCAGGCGATCAGATAGCCGATCGGCACTGCGACCAGGACCGCGAAGAAGGCCGCCGCGATCGACAGCCAGAAGCTGTTGAAGAAGGCACGGCTGGCCGCATCATGCTCGAACAGCACAAAGCGATAATTGTCGAGCGTCGCCGTCTTGGCGGTGAGCGCAATGCCGTAGCCCGGCACCAGCGATGTCAGCACCAGCCCGAACAGCGGCAGGACCAGCACCACCACGATCAGCAGCGACATGCCGGCCTGGACCACAGGCCGCCAGCGCCCCAGCTCGTAGGGTTCGGCCGCCAGCGAGGTGGAACTGATGCGATAGTCGCGGCGGCGGCTCATAACCTCCTGGGCGAGAATGCCCGCCATGGCGATGACGCCGATCAGCACCGACAGGAACGCGGTTTCGCCGAGCACGGCAGGACCGCCGCCGGCCAGCCGTTGATAGATCAAGGTTGGCAGCACGAGATAATTGGCGGGAATGCCGAGAAAGGCGGGAATGCCGAAATTGCCGACGCAGGAGACAAAGGCGAGTGCCGCCGCCGCCATAATCGATGGTGTCATCAGCGGCAGCACAATGGTGACCAACACGGTGAACCAGCCGGCGCCGCCGGCCCGCGCCGCTTCGACCAGTTCGCGCGGCAGTTTGCGCAGGCCGGCGCGCACCAGCAGGAAGACCAGCGGGCCATATTGCACGCCTAGCAGCAGGATGATGCCTGAGGTGGAGTAGAGCGGGTTTTTGGTACCGAGCGGCGGTGCCGCGCCGAAGAGCTTGAGGAACGGACTTGCCGGGCCGAACAATTGCAGCCAGGCCAGCGCCGTCACCTGCGGCGCGATCATCAATGGCATGACGTAGCAAAGCACTAGGGCGCTGCGGCGACGGATGTCGGTCAACGTGATGAGGACGGCCACCAGCGTTCCCGACAGCACCGCAAGCAGGGTACCGCCGACGCCGACGACCAGCGTGTGCCAGGTCGCGATCCAGGTCGCCGGGTTGGCGAGCCCGGCCTTTATCGCGACGGTCGACAGCGTGCCGCCGGGTGCCACGATCTCCTTGATGAGACGCAGCATCGGCAGCAGGGACAGCAGGACGATGACGATGGCTACCGCCGCCGTCAGGGCCATTTCCTGGCCCCGGCTTTCCCTGATCCGTGTTGACATGATTGCGTTTCCTGGGGTCGATCAGCCGATGCGATCAGGTTCGCCCGTTGGGGATGCCGCTTGAACGGCATCCCGCCGGGATTGTCGGCTCAGCCGCCGAACAGTTCCGAGAACTTCGCCTTGTCGGCGTCGGTCGTGGCAACGATTGCTTTGGTGTCGAACGGCATCACCTTGACCTTGACGCCTTCCGGCAGCCATTCGGGGCGGCCGACCGAGGCGCGCGCCGGCAGATAGCCCATCGACAGCGCAAGCTTCTGGCCGTCATCGGAAAGAATGAAGTCGACGAACTTCTTGGCGCCGTCGACATTCTTGGCTGTCTTCATGATGGCGACCGGTTCGGTCACCGCCGGCACGCCTTCGCTGGGGAACACGAACTCGACCGGCGAGCCCTTCTTCTTGGCGTTCATCGCCATGAAGTCGACCAGGATCCCATAAGGCTTCTCGCCTGATGCCACCGACTTCAGCACCGCACCGTTGCCGCGCACGCTGACGGTGTTGTTGGTCTTCAGCTTCTGGAAGAAATCCCAGCCATAATTGCTGTCGCCGACAAAGCCCGAAAGCAGGTAGGCCGCTGCACCCGAATAGAGCGGGCTTGGCATGACCAGGCCATCGGCATAGGCCGGCTTGGCGAGATCGGCCCAATGTTCCGGCTTCTCGGCGGCCGCTGTGTTGTAGACGATGCCGGTTGTGATCAGCTTGCTGCCGAAATAGGTCTTGTCGGCGTCGTAGGCATCAGCCTCGATGCCATCGAGCTTGGCCTCGGGAAAAGGCAGCAGCCGGTCGTCCTTCTTCAGCAGCTCCATCGAGACCGCGTCGGCGATCAAAAGCACATCGGGCTGCGGGCTGCCGGCGGCGAATTCGGCCGCCATCTTGGTCAGGATGTCGCTCGTTCCCGAACGATAGATGGTCACGTCGATGCCGGGCTGCGCCTTCTTGAACGCATCCACGGTCTTGGCGGCGTCGGCTTCCGGCTGGGATGTGTAGAGCGTCAGTGTTTCGGCGCTTGCCACACCGGCAAACAAAGTTGCCGCGAGCGCTAGTTGGCTGGCCAGCAGCTTGATGATGTGCGTCTTCATGAGACCTCCTGTCTTGTCTGTGCATGACCGGTCCGGCCCTTGGCCAGATCCCCGTCTCTTCCTCCCTGCACGGCGCATATGACTGGTGGATGACACAGCGCGTGAAACCCACAAAATATGTTCATATGTACAATGTCAATTACAAATGAACAGGATTGTGCGATAATCGACACGCCGGAAATCCGGCATCAGTTGACATCCGGCGGCCGTTTCTCCGAAGAGAGCAACCTGGCCAGGCCATGGCTTATGAGGACGAGGACCGATGCCCACGGAAAAACCCAGACCGGCTCGACTGCCGATGGTCTCGTCGGACCTCAACGTCAAGACGGCATGGCTCTACTATGTTGAAGGCTTCACGCAGGAGCAGATCGCCGAAAAGCTCGATGTCTCCAGGGTGAAGGTCATGCGCACGCTGGCCGCCTGCACCGCCGACGGCATCGTCGTCACCATGATCAACGCGCCGACCGCCGCGCAGGTGGCTCTCGAGCGGGAACTGGAAAAGCGCTGGGGTCTCAACGCCGCCATCGTCATCCCGACGCCTTCGGCGCATGACCATCTGGAAAAGGCCATCGGCCATGCCGTCGCTGCCTATCTCGGCGAGCAGATGCAGGATGACATGACGCTGGCGATCGGCGGCGGCGCGACGCTGCATGCCAGCCTCGGCTTTCTTGCCCGCCGGCAACTGAAGCGCGCCTCGGTGGTGGCGCTCGTCGGCAGCCTGCCGCACTCGCAATGGATCAATCCTTCCATCGTTGCTGCCAAGGTCGCCGATGTGTTCGAGGTCGACAGCTACCAGATCACCGCGCCGGTGATGGTGGACGATTCCTCGTTACGCGATCTCCTCTGGGCGCAGCCAACCCTGCAGGATGTACGCCGACGCGCAGCCACTGCCGACATCGCGCTGCTGACGGTCGGCGATATGTCGCCCGATGCCACCATCTTCCGGCACGGTATCGTGCCGTCATCACTGATCGCGCCGCTGAAAGCGAAGGGCGCGGTCGCCAACATGCTGTGCTATTTCGTCGACGCCGCCGGCGGGCTGGTCGATCACGAGGTCAACCGCCGCGTCATGGCAATCGAGCTCGATGTGGTCGGCCAGGTGCCCAATGTCGTGCTGGCCGCGGGCGGCAAGCGCAAGGTCGCGGCGATCCTCGCCGCGATGAAAGCCGTCAGCACCAATGTGCTGATCACCGACAGCGATACGGCGACGGCGCTGCTGGCGAAGGGCGGCTGAGCCGGCTTTCGGTTTAAATAAGCCCGCGCTCGCGCAAAAAATCCTCGACGCCGACATGGGTCATGGATTCGAATTCGGCGATCGCTTCGGCCACCCGCCTGCGCTGCGCCGCCAGCAGCGTGAACACCTGCTTCATCTCGCCGGAAACGCCAAAACGGCTCCACCGCTCGGCGATGTGCATGGGCAGCCCGATGTCGGCACAGAACGCATCCAGGCTGTCATAGCCGAGGCTCGCAACAAGCTGCTTGGTCTCCTTCGCCGACATGCGTGGCTCGAAAGCGTGGTCGTGCAAGCGCTGCGCCACCAGCTTGATATCGGACGGCGACGCGCCCATGACCTTGCCGAACAGCGTTTTGACGTCAGATGGGTCGAATGCAGGCATTTTTGGCCTCCCTGGATCGCAATCCAGATGGAACATGGGTCAAGGGTCGGCGCCTGACAAGTCGTTTCTGATGTAAGCCGGCGCATCATCTGGCGCGCCGGTTCCGACAGGACCTAGACCAGCATGCCCATCGGGTTCTCGATCAGCCGCTTGAAGGCTACGAGCAGTTCGGCACCCAGCGCACCATCGACGGCGCGATGATCGGTCGAC